>JAFRRK010000077.1 GCA_017428115.1 Bacteroidales bacterium
GGTGGTCGACATGAACGGCCGCGAGGTGGTCGTCGCGACCAACGGGAGCAACGGCACCCTCGGTGGCGAGACCCTCGAGTGCTCGGGCGACTGCGCCAAGAGCCTCGACGTGGAACGCCTGGCACAGGGTGCCTACTTCGTCCGCGTCACTGGCGAGAATGTCAGCCTCGTCAAAAAGCTGATTGTACGCTAGCTATTCCATGCGGTCTGGAGTACTCTAGACCCGTTTAGAAGATACTAATCTAATGGTCCGGCTGCCCCGCGGGGTGACCGGACTTTTTGTCCGCCCAACATGGGCATACTCTAATGGGTGAAACTCCTTAATGCCTCCGCCAGCGGGAAGCATCCATTGATGGCAGCAGGCAATGCGCAGGCATCCGAGTATTATGGCTATTTATATTTTGTCAATAATACAAACTAAAGTCTGTCAATAATACAAACTAATGTTTGACAAGTAAGATAAATCCATGAAACAATGTTTTTCCTTTGATCGATATTCGTTTACTCTTGGATAGGTCACCGTCTTATTAACGCAGAACAAATGATAATCAGACAGATAAATAATTGTCATTCAGTGAAGTATAGTGATGGTAATAAAGGCGTAATTGTGTTTTTTTTATTAAGGCTACGACTTGTCAAACTTTAGAACTAATGTGAAGATATAAAAACTAAAAGTTTGACAAGTATAAACAGGCTTGCATTCCGAATCGTTTTTGGCCATGCGTTTTGTTTCCCTTTTCATGGTCATTAGTCGGGTTGTTTAGTGGTGGAGGCGGCCTGCCTTGTCCATGTCTTCGCCCTGTTTTCGTCTTTGGAAACGAAGGCACGACGAAGGCATGGCGTGTGAATGAGGTGAGTGCTGTTGTCCGTCTGATACTATTATACTGAAGAAGGTGAAAAACAGGGTGCCACTTTTAGAAAAAAAATAGTGGCACAAGGTTGTACAAAGCTATAGCAGTGAAAGCCAGCTTTTTTTGCCGAACAAGGCCACGTCACGCCACTAGGTAAAGTGGGACATGATGACGATGACAATGACAATAGGGATGGATGCATGTATTGCCCCTAGAGGGTGTATGGGTTGGCAACCTGCTGATTTGGCTGGATTCGCAAATTATCGTCCCATCCGACACAATAAAAACTACTTTTTATAGTTATACTTTATTAAATAGCTAATTTACTACATACATGAAGTGCAGCATTCCTAAAGGTACACGCGACTTTCTGCCCCTAGAGATGGCTCGTCGCAACTATATCTTCGATACTATCCGCGAAGTGTTTAAGGCATTTGCCTTCGAACCTATTGAAACACCTTCGCTCGAAAATCTCTCTACCTTGATGGGTAAATATGGCGAGGAGGGCGACAAGCTCCTCTTTAAGGTGCTTAACTCAGGCGATTTTATGGATGGAGTCGACTTTAACCAAGACTACCATAAGGTGGCTCCACGCATCTGCGACCGTGGTCTGCGCTACGACCTTACGGTGCCTTTTGCCCGCTTTGTGGTGCAACATCGTGACCAGATAACGCTGCCTTTCCGCCGCTACCAGTTGCAGCCAGTATGGCGTGCCGACCGTCCGCAGAAAGGCCGCTACAGAGAGTTTTACCAGTGCGATGCCGACATGATTGGCAGCACGTCGCTGCTCAACGAACTGGAGTTGGTACAGATGATTGACATGGTGTTCCAGAAGCTTGGTATTGAGGTGACGTTGAAGATTAATAACCGCAAGGTGCTGGCCGGCATTGCCAGCATGATTGGCGCGCCCGACAAATTGTTTGACATCACTGTGGCAATCGACAAGTTGGACAAGATAGGTCTCGACAATGTGCGCGGAGAGCTGCGTGAACGTGGCTTGTCGGACAGTCAGATTACTGCTCTCGATCCTGTGTTTGCCCTCACCGGAAGTGCCGCGGAGAAGCTGGAGCAGCTCTCATCCCTGTTTGCTGGCAACGAGGTGGGTAGCACGGGCGTGGCGGAGCTTAAGGAATTGTTTGGCTATATCAACCAGGTACAACCAAAGTGCGAGGTGGAGCTTGACCTGACTTTGGCACGAGGATTGAACTACTATACTGGTGCCATCTTTGAGGTGAAGGCGCATCATGTGAGCATCGGCAGCATTACGGGTGGTGGACGCTATGACAACCTGACGGGCATCTTTGGCATGCCCGACGTCAGTGGCGTGGGCATTTCGTTTGGGGCCGACCGTATCTATGATGTGCTGACGGAGCTTGACAAGTTCCCTGCCAATTTAGGCCAGTCTGCGCAAGTGCTGTTCATCAACTTTGGTGCAGAGAGCTTGCCTTACTGCATCAGCAATGCCGCACGGCTACGTGCCGCCGGGGTGAGTACGCTCATCTATCCTGATGCCGCCAAGATGAAGAAACAGATGGAGTTCGCTAACCGCTGCCATGTGCCCTATGTGGTGTTTGTGGGTGAGAATGAGATAGCGGCGCAAACGCTTACCGTCAAAAATATGGCCACGGGCGAGCAGCAGAGTGTGACAGTGGACGAGTTGCTGTCGCGTTTCACGAATAACCAATAGTTCAGATGCTATGATAAGACGTATATCAATCTGTCTGGCACTTTTGTTTGCTATTTGTGGTGTGGCGGTGCAGGCACAGGACACAATACGAGTGCCGGTGCACGACACGATTACTGTGGTGCGTCATGATACGGTCACAGTACGGGTGGTTGATAGTAACACTATCAAGATTTTGCAGGACAAGCTGCAGCTGGCCGAAGAGAAGGACCAATTCTATAAGAGCATACTGTCCAGTTCGGGTGTGGACAAGAACAAGTTGGAAGCTGACCGCGACCACTACCGCCACATCGTTGATTCGCTCCAAGGCCAGGTGCGGCAGTGCGAGCTGGACAATGTTCGCAAAGAGGAGGCCAACAAATATCTGGCGCAGCGTGCCAAGGATGCAGAGGGCAAGGTGGCAGAGGCCACCAACAAGAAGAAGAAGGTGCGCGCCATACAGGGCATTGCCATGCGTTTCTATCGCACACCTAACTGGGAGGTGCGCCTACAGCCGGCTACAGAAACCGGTACGTACAACAAGGTGTTACGCAACCGCAATGCTGGCAATATTGAGTTCGACTTTGTGACGGGGGCGTCGGTGATGCTGTGGGATTTGACCAAGTTCTTCAACAAGGACCACGAATCGCGCCAGATAGGGGAAACCAATATTAAGACTCCCGAATTGCGCAAGTTTGACCAGGACTTTGCCTACGACATAGGCATCTATGTCGGCTTTGGCGGAAGCAATTTGTTTAAGAACTTCTATGTGGGGCCATCGTTCCGCTTTGTCGACTTCTTTTACCTGACGGTGGGTTTCAACGTGGCAGAATATACTGTGTTGCACACCGACCTTGAGGAGGGCGATGTCATAGGGGCTTCCCAAACTATCGACGACGTTACCGCCAAGGCATGGCTGATGAAGCCCTTCGTGGCGTTGAGCATTGACTTAGATTTCTTGTCGTATATCAAGAAATAGCTTCGTTGCTTGATACTAAAAAAGGTGCCCGCTGTGTTAGCAGGGGCACCTCTTTTTTATTATGAAAACCCGATCTATTTGTTGAAATAACGGTTTAGTAGGCCTTCGAGGGCTTTGCCGTGGCGGGCTTCGTCGCGAGCCATCTCGTGGACGGTGTCGTGGATGGCGTCGAGGTTGAGGGCCTTGGCACGTTTGGCGAGGTCGGTCTTGCCAGCGGTGGCACCGTACTCGGCATCAACGCGCATCTTCAGGTTCTGTGCGGTGCTGTCGGTCAGCACTTCACCGAGCAATTCGGCAAACTTGGCAGCGTGTTCGGCTTCCTCAAAGGCAGCTTTCTCCCAGTAGAGGCCAATCTCGGGGTAACCCTCACGATGAGCCACACGGGCCATAGCCAGGTACATGCCAACTTCCTTGCACTCGCCTTCGAAGTTCATGCGCAGGTCGGCCTTGATGTCCTCAGGGGCATCCTTTGCCACGCCGACGATATGCTCGGCAGCCCAAGTCTTGATATCCTCTTGCACTTCTTGCATTTGTTTGCCGCAGATGGGGCACTTCTCGGGCATGGTATCGCCTTCATAAACATAGCCACACACGGGGCAGATAAATTTTTTACTCATGGTGTTCTTTGTATTTTAGGATTACTAACGGTTGTTGAATTAAAATGCAAAGATACTACTTTTTTATGATATAAAAAAAATATTTTTTTCTCGACAAGAAAGTATTGGCTATTCCTTTGTGGAAAGTGCTTGTGCGTATTCTCCTTGTGGTGGTGGGATATCAAGGATGGTTACAGCGAATAGTCTTGTTTCCACAAGCTGTGGAGCAGCATGGCAGTTATGGCGGTAAGGACGCTAAGGGCAACAATGGTGCTAACGGTGAGTAGTAGTGAAAGGTTGTTGGCTAGCCAGCTCAAAAAAGGAGGCACTTGAGGGGAAACCGATACAAATAGGGGGTGTAGTAACAGGTAAACTGTCAATACCACGCCAGTGATGCTTCCAGAAACAAAGGCTACTATCAGGTGGCTGCGGTTACGCCGACGCTCGGTTTCGTAATATTGCTTGGCTGCTTCGATGGCTTCCAGCTGATTGCTCAATCGGGACATGTATTCATTACCGTCGCCCAGGTCGGGGTGATAGTCGGCAAGCATTTGTGTGAAAGTATTGTTTCTTTTCATGACTTCAGTATTTCGCGTAAACGGGTTAGACCTCGGTGTAATTGTTGGCGCACTGCCACGGGATTGCTGTGGGTGATGGTGGCTATATCCTTGATACTGTAGCCCTCTATGTGGTAGAGCAATGTAGCAGCACGGACTCGGTTGGGGAGTTGGTCTATAGCGCGGTATAGTGCTTCGTAGCGGAAAGCCGCATCAGCGGTATATTCTGATTTTTCAGATAATTCCGAACCCTCCGACACTTCTGACAGCCGTTCCAGCCGAGGACGCTTGGCATGGTCGAGTAGGGTGCGGTAGGCTATCTTGAATAGCCATGTGCGGAACTTATAACGCTCGTCAAACCTCTCAGAGGCGAGCCACGCCTTGATGAAAGCCTCCTGCGCGATGTCCTCTGCCTCCATGCGGTCGCCACCGCACAGGGCTAGCAGGAACCGCCTCAATGGTTCCTGCTCGGCTGAAGCCAGCTCGATGAATCTCTCGCGTGTCATCGCCCTGCCTAATTACTCATCAATCACATTCTTTGCTTTTTGTTCTTCGGCTTCAATCTCGGCTTTTAAAGCACGTTTGCCAATGAAGTAGTAGACCATGAATGCTATTCCCGCTGCTAACACAATTAGGCCAAAGGTCAAGAGATCGTCATCGAAGTTTTCGTTTGCGTAATACTTAGCGATTGTGGCGATGACGAGACCCAGCCCTGCCAAGCAACCTAGAATACCCCATAGCAGTTTGCCGAGCAGGCGCTCCTTGGTGCTCTTCTTTGGTTCGTTGAGACTCTTTAGTAGTTCCTCTGGGATTGTGCCTTCATTCTTTTCCAAGGCGGTGAGGATAATTTGTGTCCGTTTGTTTGTGGCGTTCACCTTGTGGCGATATACTAATATCGCAATCAAAATGGGTAATAAGAAAATCAGCATGGCGGATATTAAACCAGTGAGGTCCTCTACTAACCATGGATCTACGTCAAGCAAAACTAACATTGTGTTCATGACATTTACGTTTTTATAGGTTGTACATTTTGTTTGTTTTTGAACCGGTTTCGCCTATTAAACGATAGAGGTGCCCAAAATGTGACATTTGTATAGAAAAAAAGCCTTACCGATTGGGGCAAGGCTTCGTTTGTGTCTGCATTTAGCATTAGTCAAGCATCAGGCTGGGGGCATTGTAGGTGCGGGCGGCCAGCTCTTGGTTGAGCATGTAGAGGCTTTTGGGGTCGGTGCCGAAGAGTTCCATCTTAGTAATCATGTCGCGGGCGTTGGTCTCTTCTTCGCCTTGCTCCTTGACGAACCAGTCGAGGAACTGCATGGTGCGGAAGTCCTTCACCTTGTAGGCAGCATCATATATGGTGTGGATGCTGGCGGTGACGTACTCTTCGTGTTCAAGACCGGCTTTCAGCACATCCATGTCGGTCTTAAAGACCTTGTCGGGCTTGGCAATGGCGTCGAGAGTGACGGGGCAGTCGTTGTTCTGCATATATTGGTAGAACAGCATAGCGTGGTCGCGCTCTTCCTGTGCCTGAATCATGTACCAGTTGGCAAAGCCGTTGAGGCCGCGACCCTGGAAATAGTTGTTCATGTCCAGATAGAGGTAGGCGGAGTAGAGCTCCTTGTTGATTTGCTCATTGAGCAGGTCTGCTACTTTTTTGTTGATCATATGTTGTTAAATATTGAATGGTTATTAATTATCTTCTATTTTGACAAAGTCGGCCTTGCCGTGTTTGCACCAGGGGCATACGAAGTCGTCTGGCACCTCGTCGCCTTCGTACACATAGCCACACGTCTGGCACACCCAGCGGGTGGTGCCTGTGCTGCCTGAAGGGGCAGGGGCAGCGGGCTGGGGCTTGATGTGCTTGTGGTAGTAAGCGTAGGTGAGCGAGGGATCGTTGCTCAGCTGCACAGCCTCGGTGACGGTGGCAATGATGAGGGTGTGGGTGCCTAGGTCGATGGCGTGGTTCATCGTGCCGCTCAAGTAGGCGTTGGTATAGCGTGGAATGTAGATGATGCCGTTTGCACCGCGCATCTCCACTTCGCACTGCTCGAATTTGTTCACATCGCGCCCGCTTTGGAAGCCGAAGTGCTTGAACACTTTGAAGGGAGTATGCTCAGTGAGGAGTGAGACATTGAATTGCCCTGTGCGCATGATCATGTCGTGGGTGTAGTTCTGCTTGTTTACCGTGATCATGATTTGCAACGGGGTGTCGGTAACCTGCTGGCATACATTGATGATGCAACCATTGTCTTTGGTTCCCTCACGTGCGGTGAGAACGTAGAGTCCGTAGCCAAGATTGTGCAATGCTGTGGGGTTGAGGGTATTCATGGTGGTAGGCTGTTATTACAATTAATAATTGAAGTTGGCAACCATCAGGTCGGCAAGGGTGTTCAGGTCGGCCAGCTGCTCTTCTTTCATTGCCGACTTGAGGGTGATGTTCTCGCCTAGAACGATGATTTCCTTCATCTGCTCTAGTATGGTGCGCATCTGCTTGCCGCTTTGGGCCGCCCAGGTGCCGTTTTCGATGATGGTCACCATGCGGCGTTGCCAGTTGTGGGCTTTTAGGTCGAGTAGGAGGTTCTCCATCGGGGTGAAGATGCCGGCGTTGTAGGTCGACGCTGCCAGCACCACATGGCTGTAGCGAAAGCATTCGCTCACCAGCTGGCTCACATGTGTGTGGCTCGCATCGTACATGGCAATGCCTTTTATGCCCCGCTCAGCCAGCAGGCTTGCCATCTTCTCGGCAGCGGCTGCCGTGTGTCCATAGATGCTGGCGTAGATGATGACAACGCCTTGCTGTTCGGGCTCGTATTTGCTCCAAGTGTCGTACTTGCCGATGAAATACCCCAGATTCTCTCTCCATATCGGGCCATGCAGCGGGCAGAGCATCTGTATGTCGAGGTTGGCGGCTTTTTTCAGCACGGTCTGCACCTGCACACCATACTTGCCCACGATGTTGATATAATAGCGGCGTGCTTCATCCAAGCATCTGTGTTCAAAGTCTGTCTCATCGGCAAAGATATTGCCGTTTAGGGCTCCGAAGGTTCCAAAGGCATCGGCCGAGAAGAGAATTTTGTCGGTGCTGTCGTAGGTCATCATCGC
This sequence comes from Bacteroidales bacterium, assembly GCA_017428115.1. GTDB lineage: Bacteria > Bacteroidota > Bacteroidia > Bacteroidales > P3 > Colimorpha. Next base: position 7,749 of record JAFRRK010000077.1, read on the forward strand.
CTCGGGCCAATGAACCATGGGTGCCATGATGAATGTGAGCGTGTGTCTTCCGGTGCATAGGGTGTCGCCTTCGGCAACGGTATGCAGACGTTGGTCGATAGGGACGGTGAAAAATTGCCGTATCATATTGGCGGCTTTGGCATTGGTGACAATGGTCACCTCGGGGTAACGTAGTAGCAGGTGTTCTATCATTGCGCAGTGGTCTGGTTCCATGTGGTTAACCACTAGGTAGTCCAGTGCACGGCCCGACAGGGCATGCGCCACATTCTCCAAAAACTGCTCTCCCACAGCTGCGTCGGCAGTGTCCAGTAGCGCCGTCTTCTCATCCAGCAGCACATAGCTGTTGTACGACACTCCGTTGGGAATAGGGTAAACATTTTCAAACAGGGCCAATTTCCTGTCGCTGGCTCCTACATAGTGTAGGTCGTTGGTTATTTGACGTGTGTTATGCATATCTGTTGTATTGTTTATGTGGTTTAATGGTGAGAATGGATTGTTGTCTACCGTTCTCATTGTCGTTGACCTCTTCGCTTCGCTATCACAAATCAACGGGTCTTTCTTCACCGCGTTACTTTGCTTCGTCTCGGCAGAGCAAGCTTGATTGCTCTGCGCTCGACTTTTGCAACGTTAGTAAGATTCATCCATTCCGACATTCTGAGTCTGTTAAAAAAAACAGTCGTATGCCAAACTGGAGACCTACCATTTTTATTCTTAGACTCTTAAGTAAAGCGAATCTACTCAACAACTAAGTGCAAATGTACGTCTTTTTTTTAAACTATGAAGAGTTTTTTTTGATGATTGTGCTATTTTAAGAGTTATCTCGTTTTTTTTATGTATTTTTGCATTGTGTTTGACGTAGGGTGAAGGTTTTTGTATTAATGTTTTAATCGTTTGTGTATTATGTCGTTTAGGAAGATTGTTGCATGGTTGTTGTTTCCACTGACTATGTGGTATGCTGTTGGGGTGTGGTTTCGTAACCTGCTCTTTGACATGGGTGTCAAGCGTCAGAAGGTGCCTAATGTTACCACTATAGGAGTGGGCAATTTGTGTGTGGGTGGTGCGGGAAAGACTCCCCATGTGGAATATTTGTTGCGTCTGTTGTCTGACCACTATTGTACAGCCCTGCTCAGCAGGGGCTATCTCCGCAAGACCCACGGCTATGTGGCTGACGATGGAAGCCACAGTGCAAATCGATTGGGTGACGAGCCCGCCATGGTGGCTGCCAAGTTTCCTCAGGTGCAGGTGGCGGTATGCGAGAATCGTGTGGCTGGAGTCGAGAGGTTGCTTCATCAGTCGAATCCGCCTCAGGTGGTGTTGCTTGACGATGTGTATCAGCATCGCCACATCAAGCCCACTATCAATATACTTTTGACGGACTATTCCAAGCCTTATTGCAACGATAGGGTGATGCCTTTTGGAAACCTCCGTGAGGGTCGCCGCGGTCGTTACCGTGCCAATATCGTAGTTGTCACTAAGTCGCCTCAGGAGCTCAACCCTATTGACAAGCACAACATGGTGAGCAGACTAAGACTTAAACCTTTTCAGAAGGTGTTTTTTAGCTATATCCATTATTGCGACCCTCTGCCTCTTTTGGGTGCCTCCCCTCTTCCCTTGCATACGGTGGAGGAGGTGTTGATGGTTACAGGTATAGCTAATCCAGAGCCAATGTGGCAATATGTGAGTAAAATCTGTGAAGTTACGTTGCTCCGTTTCTCCGACCATCACCGGTTTTCATCCGCCGACATCAAGCGCATACGCCGCACCTTTGTTCAGATGAAAAGTGCCCGCAAGCTGATATTGACCACTGAAAAAGATGCGGCACGGCTACGCGAGCTGACGGACAAGGAACCAATGTCGGGGTTGCCCATCTATTACCTACCCATAGAAGTGCGCATTCACCAAAATGGCGATATGAGTCTCGACCAAGCTGTACAAACCATTGTGCATGACAATGTCCTTTTCCAAGAAAGAATGCGTCATTCAAAATATGAATTTTAAAGAGACTTAGTTATGATAATAGAGATATGTGCCAATTCGTGCCAGTCAGCTATCAATGCCATGCAGGGCGGTGCCAAGCGGATAGAGCTCTGTAGGCAGCTTGAACTAGGCGGGACCACTCCTGCCGAAAAGGATATCCTTTATTGTGTGGAACAGCTGCACCTTCGTACTCATGTGTTGCTGCGCCCACGGGCAGGCAATTTTGTCTATTCCGAAGAGGAATTTGGACAAATATGCCGTGAAGTGGAGCTGTGTCGCCGTGCGGGTGCCCATGCCGTGGTGGTGGGGTTCCTCACCGAGAATGGCTGCGTGGACGAGCGTCGCACACGTGACATAGTGCGGCTGGCGGCACCTTTGGAGGTGACGTTCCACCGTGCTTTTGACGAAATTCGTCAGCCACCGTCTGAAGCCCTTGAGACTCTTGTAGGGTGCGGCTGCCATAGACTCCTCACATCGGGTTGTAGCCCCAACGCTGAGGAGGGCATCGACACTATCCGACAACTCGTCGACCAATCCGCTGGCCGTATAGCCATTCTTGCAGGTGCCGGCATAACACCACTCAACGCCCGTCGAATAGTGAAAGAAACCGGTGTTGCCGAGATTCACGGTAGCTGCAAACATACCCTCCCTGACGGCACTATTGAAACCGATGTAGATACAGTACGACAACTAATTAAATCCATAATCCAATGAAAGCATCCATTTGCCGAATCAAACAGTTTTCGATTTTCCTTCTTCCACTCTTGCTCGTTGCATCATGCTGCCGCGACCCCCATTTTATCACCGACCGAACTTATCGTCAACAGGTGGCTAATGACTACGATTCTCGCCTCGCTCAACTTCCAATTCTCAGCTCTCAAATGAACCTCGACACCCTCAGCCGTTCCGAGCGTGAGGCCATGCAGTTCCTCTATGCCTATATGCCTTATAGCGACCTCGCCGACTACACCCCCGACTTCTTTCTCAACCAGGTTCGCTATGCCTTCACCGCCCGCCAACAGATGCCGTGGGGCAAAGCTGTACCCGAAGACATCTTCCGCCACTTTGTTCTGGTATATCGTGTCAACAACGAGAATCTCGACACCGCCCGCATGGCATTCTACCATGCCCTCAAGGAGCGTGTGCAGGGCATGACCATGGAGGAGGCCGCTCTCGAGGTCAACCACTGGTGCCACGAGCATGTCGCCTATCGTGCCGCCGACAGCCGCACCTCGGCACCGCTGGCCACCATGCGCACTTCGCTTGGCCGCTGCGGTGAGGAGAGCACCTTTGCTGTCACAGCCCTCCGCTCTGTGGGCATCCCTGCCCGTCAGTGCTACACCCCCCGTTGGGCACACTGCGATGACAACCACGCCTGGGTAGAGGTATGGATTGCCAACCCCGACGGCAAGGGCGGCGAATGGAAGTTTCTCGGTGCCTGCGAACCCGACCCCGAGCTCAACATGGGCTGGTTCGCCATTCCCTCCACACGCTGCCTCATGGTCCACAGCAAGGCCTTCGGCCGCTACCATGGTGATGAGGAAGTGGTCAAACAAACCGCCCTCTATAGCGAGTTGAACCTCCTCAGCCACTATGCCCCCACACGTCGTGTCACCGTCACCGTCGCCGACCCACAGGGCAACCCACTCCCCGGTGCCACCATCAAGTTTAAGATGTACAACTATGCCGAGTACTACACCCTCGCCACCTACGCCGCCGATGCCCATGGACAGGCCTCCCTCACCACCGGCCTTGGCGACATCCTTGTCTGGGCCACAGATGGCAGCCGCTATGCTTTCCAGAAACTTGACGTCCGTCAAGACAGCACAGTGACTTTGGTATTATCCGATAACTCCGATAATTCTGAATATTCTGAATATTCCGAAAATTCTGAATATTCCGATCCCTCCGACAACATAGTCCTCCTCAATATCGTGCCCCCAGCACCGGGCAAAGCCAAGGTAGAGGCCACGCCGGAGAAGGCGGCCGCCAACGCCCGCCGCATAGCCTACGAGGACTCCCTGCGCAACGCCTACACCGCCACCTTCCCCACCAAGGACAACTTCAAGAGTTACCTACCCAAAGACTGGCTCTGGAATCAAGATCTGTTCTCTGATGCCCAAGTGTGGGAAATCGTCCACAAGTCTGAAGGCAACTATGCCGAGATATACAAATTCTTTGAGCACTGGCCAGCCCAATACCGTTCAGGCGAGCATATCTACGACTACCTCAAGTCCTATTCCGACAAAGACCTGCGCGACATCACCGCCGATGTGCTCCAAGCCCAAGAAACAGGCTTCGACTGGCTGGACCACACAAAAGGCACCTGCACCAATGCCCTCTATACCTACGACGTGTATAAGAAGGGCATCCTCCCTGCCCGCATCAGCAACGAGCTTGTGCGCGACTGGCGGCAGCCGTTGTTAAAAGGAATGACCGATTTTGCAAACTGGGTTGATTTGTCCGATAATGGGAGGACGTATCTAAAGCAGAGAATGCAGCCAGAGGCGTATAAGCAAGATTATGAGGCATTGAGAAATTGGACGATTGAGAATATTGCCGTGGACGACACAGGCAACTACTACAATTGCCCCATCTCGCCCATGGGTGTGCTCCGACTGCGCCATGCCGATGCCCACAGTCGCGACATCTTCTTTGTGGCCGCCTGCCGGGCATTCGACATCCCCGCCTACCTCGACAACGCCACCAACACCATTTATGTCTGGGACGGCACCGCTTGGCAAAAGACCAGCCTGGCTAGTAACACTAGTACTACTAGCAATACTAGTACTACTAGCTCTACCACCCTCACTCTCACCTATCATGGCAAAGAGCCCGCCACCCCCATCTACTACCCCCACTTCACCATCCAAAAGTTAGAAAACGGTGATTTCCGCACCTTCGACTTCGAGGACGACCCCCGCATGGCCTCCTTCCCCGCTACCATCGAGTTGGAGCCCGGCACCTACTGCCTCAGCACCGGCAACCGTTATTCTGACGGCGAGGTGCTCAACCGCCTAGAGTTCTTCACCATCGCCGAGGGACAACATCTCACCAAGGAAATCATTATCCGGCCCCTAGTGGATAAAACCTCTAAGGCCGAAGCTGCCGTCCTACCATCCATTGAGATTATGCCGGGTGTCACCCTGGACGACTATGCCGGCACTACCGGTGCCATATTTGCCTTCTTGGGTCCCCATCGTGAACCCTCCAAGCACCTTGTCAAAGAGATGCAACAGCATGCTGCCGAATTCCACCGCTGGGGCGGCATGACCTATTGTACCACCACCGATCCCGACAATCCCGATCTTCGCCGCCTAGCCAACACCGACATCGTAGCCCTCCACGCCGGTGACCGCGACCCCTTCGAGACTGTCATAGCCAGTGCCCTGCACCTCGATAGCTACGAATATCCTCTCGTGGCTGTCGTCGACAGTCGTGGCAACATCCTCTTCTACTCATCGGGCTATAAGATAGGCTCTGCCGAGTTGCTTCTAAAACAGTGTAATTCACACAATTGAATTTAGTTGCAATTCTTATGCACACCTACTTGTTCTACGATGTTAGCTCGGAGAACAAATGTAGAGAAAATGGAGAGCAAACGAAGAGATTACAGGGTGTCATGGCTTTGTCTTATTTGTAATTGCTTGACAGATGCTTTGCTAGTTAAACTGATTAGTTTTTCATTGTTTTTCTATGCCATACTGAATGGGTTTGTCTTGCCAAACTGAATCGCTTGGCAGTGGTGATGGCAATGGCTGATATAGTGCCATTCCTGTCTTTCCATGGATATATCTTATAGGCTCAACCTTGGACATGTTGTTATTCTGCTTGTTTGGTGGCAGGGCCTCTAGCTGTTGCCAAATAATAGTTGTGATGAAGGTTGAGGAGGTAGTGGTCTTCTCTTTGCGGAGGAGCCTTCTATTTTTGTCTATTTGTCGCGGAGGACTTCGATGACGCCGCGGTGTTGGGTCCAGATGTTGACGCCGTGGGCCTTGAAGTAGTAGAAGTAGGTGCCAGAGGGGGCTCGTTGGGCGGCGGGGTCCCACCAGTCGGTGTCGTTGGCGATGTTACGCTTGTGGTAGACGCAGTGGCCTGTGCGGTCGTAGATGGTGAGCTCGTTGTACTTAAAGCAGTTGTGCTCTATCAATCCGCCGATTACGAAGCGGTCGTTCACGCCGTCGCCGTTGGGGGTGACCACGTTGGGGTAGGAGAGGGCGGTGTCGCAGTGGTCGCCATTCCAGAAGATAAAGAGGTTGTAGTGGATGATGCTGTCGCAGCCTGCCTCGTTGGTGGTGTGGACGATATAGTCGGCCACAGTGTCGTTGAACACTGTGTCCATGGCAAACCATGGCAGCTGGTCCTCGGTGATGGTGTCGTAGATGGTGGTGTCGCTGTTGGGGATGATGTGGAGAATGAAGGTGACAAGGCTGTCCTCGCCGTGGCTACCGGAGAAGTGGAATGTGCCTGCTCCCTCATGATAGAACAGGGAGTCTCCGTATTGAACAGGCAGGTCGTTCTCGCAGGTGTAGTAGAGGACTGTGTCGGAGACATCGGGCAGGACAAAAAGGTGGTAGTGCAGGACGCTGTCGCAGGGTGCTGCGGAGTTGGGACGCAGGATGACAGTGTCGGTTGTGTGGAAGAAAAGCGTACCGAAGCGGCTCAATGGCAGGACACTGGAGGTGGCGGTGTCATAGATGTGGGCTTGGGGGACATCGAAGATGTGGATGTTGATGGTGTCGGATACGATGGGGTGGCAGTCGTTGTGGGTGATGCCTTCGACGATGTAGGCTCCGCTCATGGAGGTGTCGGCATTGGAGAGGATGTAGGGAGGGGCGGACAGAATTCTGCCGTCGGGGCAGAGGATGCTAAGGCTGTCGATGTTGAAATTGTCGAAAGAGAAGGTTATGTCGTCGCCAGCACAGTAATCGGTGTCCATGTTGAAGAACAGCTTAGGGTTGGGGGCGTAGTCGGTGAGGTAGGTGTAGGAGGTGCCGCGGGTGCTGTCGGATTCAATGACGGCTAGGAGGAATTTGGCCGAGTCGCAGCGGACGTTCATCACACTGGCAGAGGTGAGGGAGCCCAAGGGGGTGAGGAAAGGAGTGACTTCTTTGACGCAGAAGGAGAGCTGGGGGTTGCGTGGGGCTGGGCTGAAGTCTGCTGCGGTGATAATAGTGGAGTCACCGTTGAAGAGGATGTGGCCGGTGGCAGCGGTGGGGATGACCATGTGGATGGTGAGGGAGGTGCTGTCGGAGCTGCGATAGGAGATTTGATGGGAGCCGGAACAATCTAACTGAGGGAGGATGGTGGCCCCCATGCGTAGATTGGGGTCAATCTGATGGAGGAAACCGACGCCGTTGAACGACCAGCGGTCGTCGATGAAGTAATAGACGTTGCTGAAGATGATGTTGAACCACCCATGGACGGATGGGTAAGTGTAGCTGCGGAAGAGTTCCTTGAAGACCTCGGAATGGGAATGGGTGTTGAAGAGGAGGTATTCATTACCCCAATATTCAATAGGCACCAGCTGCTCACCGGCCACGTCGGAATGCCGCGTGGTGTCGCCCTCGACGGCGCGGGACATGCAGTCGATAGAGGTGGTGTTGATGGCGATGGGGTGTGAGGCCTGGATGATGGTGCGGATGATTTCGGTGTCGTGGTGCTTGGCACGCAAGCAGTAGCTCTGGCCACGGTGGAGCATGATGCTGATGGTGCTGTCGGGCAGCACGTCATCTTCGAACACGGCGGTGCCATGGTTGTAGTGCCACCATATATTGTCGTAGCCAAAGGTGTCGACGTAGTTGGGTGCGGTGATGTGGACAAGGGTGCTGTCCTCGGTGGCGACAATTTCGATGCTTTGCCCATTTTCAAACCAAGGGGTGTCCTGGTAAGGCAAAGGCGTGAGCAGATAGAAGGTCGTCCCCAAGGCATGGCGACCTTTTAGGGTGTAGGTTTCGCGGTGGGAGGAGGTGATTTGGAAGTAACAGGTGATGGGGGCGGAGGAAGAGACGCGCAGACCGCGGTCTAGGATGGTGTTGGAGGGGGAGGTGGCAAGAAAGCTGTTGTAGTAGAGAGGCATGAAGTCGTCGATGGTCTGTGCGTTGTCAGGCAGGGTGATGGTATGGGTGGGGAAGAGGTTGTTGGCTGGCTGCTCGATAGTGATGGTGGCTGGCTGGTCGTAGGTGTGGAAGACGAGTCGGGCCGCCGGCTCCGACGGATTGCTGTTGAGTCTGGAGAGGTCGGGTGCGGCAAACCAAAATACTGTGTCGGTCTGTGCTTGGCAGACTAAAGAAAGAAACACAAAAGCTATTAGCAATAACCGCTTCATTTATCCATTACGTTTATTATGTGTTCTAGATATAACGTGCGGAGAAGTATATTATTGCATGGGATTGCAATTATTTGTCGCGGAGCACTTCGATGACGCCCCGGTGTTGCGTCCAGATATTTATGCCGTGGGCCTTGAAGTAATAATAGTAGGTTCCTGTGGGAGTTCGCTGGGCGGTTGGGTCCCACCAGTCGTCCTCACTCGCGATGTTGCGCTTGTGGTAGACGCAGTGGCCGTAGCGGTCGTAGATGGTGAGTTCGTTGTATTTAAAGCAGCTGTGTTCTATCAATCCGCCTATTACGAAGCGGTCGTTCACACCGTCGCCATTGGGTGTTACTACGTTGGGATAGGAGAGGGTGGTGTCGCAGTGGTCGCCGTTCCAGAAGATAAAGAGGTTGTAGTGGATGATGCTGTCGCAGCCTGCCTCGTTGGTGGTGTGGACGATATAGTCGGCCACGGTGTCGTTGAACACTGTGTCCATGGCAAACCATGGCAGCTGGTCTTCGGTAATGCTGTCGCAGATGGTGGTGTCGCTGCTAGGGATGACGTGGAGGATGAAGGTGA
>JAFRRK010000078.1 GCA_017428115.1 Bacteroidales bacterium
TGTTGCGGATTGCAAATCTTGTTATTCTGCTGAGGGTGTCTCAAAAGGCACCCCCCAAGCCGTAAAATTGTTTGCCATGCAAACCTCACCACATGACTGGAAAAAAAACAGAAATCACACCTTTGTTTCTTCTTCGTTTTTACATACATTACGGCTACAGATCCGCTGTACTTGGCACAGGTGCACTCCTGCTCCCTGATGCCCATCAAATGGTACATATCACTTGGGTTCATCTTCTTCGCGTTTTTTTTTGTTCATTACCAAAACGTTGATGAACCCTTTTTTCGTATGTCACCTACGCATTTTTCGGAAGAACCAAACAAATGCTAATCTGCCATAAACCCTAATGACCGATTTGGGTTTAAGGAGAAGCTATCAGGATGGCAAGCAGACGATATCGGAGCTTGCCACAGTCTTCGGAGCAAGCGACTAAACCACTAATAGGCGGTTGCGCGAGAAAGGGTACATTTGAAACTGCTACAGGTGGTACATTTATTCCGTTGTACGCAATCGGCCTCAGCCAGTTATCATACAACGGCTGCTAAATGGTCATCCGCCAATCATGTGAAGGTATTCTTCTTCGGAGAGAATAGGAACCGCCATTTTTTCGGCCTTCTTCAGTTTTTCAGGGCCCATCTTGGCACCTGCCAACAGATAGGTAGTCTTGCCACTGATGCTGCCACTGACTTTGCCGCCGTGTTGTTCAATAGAGGCTTTGATTTCATCGCGCGAAAAGTGTGAGAACACTCCGCTCACCACTATGGTCATTCCTTCAAGTTGGTGGCTTACCATTGCGGCCGACCAGTGCATCTGCAGTCCTGCCACACATAGGCGGTGCACTATATCTCGGTGAGTAGGCGAGGCAAAATAGTCGTAAACGGCTCTTGCTGTCACCTCGCCCACATCATCGACCATAGCCAGTTCCATGATATTGGCAGCCATTAAGGCATCGATATCGCCGAAATAGCGTGCGAGTTTTTTGGCTCCCACCTCGCCCACATAACGGATGCCTAGGGCATACAGCACCCGCTCGAAGGGCACTTTTCTTGACTGGTCGATGGCTCGGAGTATGTTGTCGGCGCCACGTTCTTGGATGGACGCCGCACTATCGGCGCCTAATCCCACCAATTGTTCTTTTCGCAAGTCGTAGAGGTCTGCCACATTGTGGACGAACCCGGCATCGTAAAGCAGACGCAAACGTTCGCTACCCAAAGTATCAATATCCATGGCCTTACGACTTACAAAATGCTCGAGATGGCCCAGCAATTGGGGTGGACATCCGTCTTGATTGGGGCAATAGTAGCCTGCTTCGCCTTCGGCTCGTACTAAGGGTGTGCCGCATTCGGGACAGAGGGTGACAAACCGTACGGAATGGGCCCCGGGTATGCGACGTGAGAGGTCCACACCCACAATCTTGGGGATGATTTCGCCACCTTTCTCCACCAACAAGCTGTCGCCATCGTGCAAATCCATCTTGGTTATAAAGTCGGCATTGTTTAGGGTGGCACGTCGCACGGTGGTGCCACCCAACCACACGGGACGCATGTTGGCGACAGGTGTCACCACGCCTGTACGTCCCACCTGGTAGCTGACACTCTCGAGAGGGGTGCATACCTGTTGGGCTTTGAACTTGTAGGCAATTGCCCAGCGGGGGGACTTGGCGGTGGTGCCCAACCGATCCCATAGGGTGGTCTGATTAACTTTAATTACCACGCCGTCGATGCCGTAGGGGAGATTCCAACGCTCCTTGTCCCAGAAGTCGATAAAGAAACGGATGTCATCAATATTGCGACACTCTTTGATGTATGGTTGCACCTTGAAACCCCACCTTTTGGCAGCCTCGAGACGGCGATAATGCGTGTCGAGAGCCATAGCAGTGTAATCTTCTTCACCAGGAATCATCACGAAGTAGGCGCAAAACAGCAGTTTACGCTTGGCACACTCAGCCGAGTCCTGTAGTTTCAAGGAGCCACTGGCTGCGTTGCGAGGGTTAGCAAACGGCTCGTCGCCATCGGCTTCGCGTTGACGGTTCATCGCCTCGAAAGCTTCGAACGGGTATACCACCTCGCCCCTCACCTCAAAGTCCTGAGGATAGTCGCCTTGTAGCCGTAAGGGAATGGTGGGTATGGTGCGGGCATTGGTGGTAATGTCGTCGCCCACCATGCCATTACCACGGGTTACAGCCTGCACTAATTCACCCTGACGATAGGAAAGACCTATTGCCACCCCATCGTACTTCAACTCGCAGGTGTAGCTAAACTCAGTACCGTCCAACAGTTTGCGGGTACGAGCCTCGAAGTCCTCAATTTCCTCAATACTGTAGGTGTTGCCCAACGACAGCATTGGAAACCTATGTTGGACCTGTTGAAATGTCTTGTTCACCTCACCACCCACACGACGTGAAGGCGAAGTGGGCAGGGCATATTGGGGAAAACTATGCTCCAAATCAATCAGCTCGCGCAGCAGGGCATCGAACTCGTAATCGCTCACCAATGAGCGGTCGTTCATATAATACTCATGGTTGTAACGGTCTATCAGCTCGGTAAGCTCTGATATTCGACGCTGGGCATCTTGCGGTGTAGTATATTCTGTCATAGTTCTCTTAATAATTAATGGATGGCCATTGTTTTACCTATCATCTTTTGGTTTCACTTCCCACTCTCCTTTAAAATTATATGACACTGGTCCTATTAGTCTTATGTTGGTATAGGCCTCGTCGGTCTGGTCGTATGCCACTTGGAAGTCACCCCCAAGGGTGTGGATGTGTTGCCTACCTGTCACTAATGCACAGGCCGTAACGCCGGTGCCGCAGGCCCATGTCTCACCCTCTACTCCACGCTCGTAGGTGCGTACCAATAGGGTGTCGTCGGCCAAAGGCTCCACAAAGTCCACATTGGCACCTGCCGCTCCCATGGCAGGATGATGGCGCAGAGGCCTACCCTCTCCCACCACATCATAATGCATCAAATCCTCCACTTGCGACACAAAGTGTGGCACACCGGTATTTAAGAGGTGTCCGTTCAATGTTTCATGTATGCCATTCTTGGGCACATCGCGCATACTCAAACTCACCACGCCTGTGGCAGTAGCGGCATTCCACGACACAATCTCGGCCTCATGAGGACCGTCGTCGGCCAGAAAACAGAGATGCCACCTATTCCCCACCTTATGTCCCAAACCCTGAAGGAAGGCAAAGAGCGCGATACAGCGCCCTCCGTTGCCACACATGTCGGCAGGCATACCATCGGAATTATAATAGCGCATCACAAAGTCGTAGTTGTCTGAGGCACTAGCGAGCACCAACAGCCCGTCGGCACCCACTCCCCGACGGCGATGGCACAAAAGGGCAATCGACTCATGAGTTAGCCCGAATGGCTGTTTACGGGCATCGATGACAACAAAATCGTTACCTGCCCCATCATATTTATAGAAAGTCATATCGCTATAAGTGTTTAGTGAGTCGTTGAGAAAAAAGGCTGTCAAAGCTCGTGCTGTCCCTTCACCAACCTCCGGCTTGTGAGCAGCACCAATATCGAACAATAGATGATAGAACAGAAAATCACTGCATAGGTGACATGCCTGATAAGAGTGGCACCCGGTATGATGACCCTGCCCGCAGCCACATTCACCTGTTCGGGCACCGATGCCAGCACTGCCGACACCAACCCCTTGGGTATCATCATTGACACCGTCAGCCTATCCTCCTTTGTATTACTGCGCCCCACGATTGCTATCAACCCAAAGCGGACTACAAACAACGCCGCGGCGATAATGGCACCATACATCAGCGCCACTCCGTTGCTAAAAGGAATGCAGATTCCTACATAGACAAAGAAATAGGTCTTCAATACAAACACAAACTCTTTAAAGAAGCTTTTTTCGCCTTCCTCCAATGGGGTCATAGGGCGCAGGCGCAACTTTTTAAGAAACGACATCTCAAAATACTCAGGATTGCCCAACACCAAACCAAAAGCTAGAGCGGCAATGGCACCACTATAGCCCAACGCCTCTGTGAGACCATAAATAACGAAAACAAAGGCAGGTGTAAGAAACATAGAGTTTTGCAACTTGCGCACCCTGTCCATCAGCGACGACCACACAATGCCACCCACTACACCTATCAGCAATGCCATCATCACCGATGCCAGCACCCTACCCACCGTTGAGCCAATGCTGATATTGCCCATCTTATAACCCTCAATGAAAGCCAGCGACACCACAATACAAAGCACTCCCGAGATGGCCGACTCCAGTGTCAAGGTAACCCTAGTCTTATCGCTCACCCTCATCTGCCTCACCAGCGGAATGACTATGGCGGCAGCAGTGCCTGCCACCATCGACCCCAGCATCATTGAGGCCTGCAGCTCCAACCCTATCAGAAAAAAAGCCACCAATGTCACCGTAGCCATCGACACAACGAACGACAATAATGTCACCTGCACCACTCCAGTCCAATACTGCCTAACAGTATCGAGCCGCATGTCGATGCCGCTGTCGAACAGTATGAACAGCAAAGTCAATGAGGCGAACACAGCCCCCGTCCCCTCAAGCTGCTCGGGCGTGACCCACCCTGACACCGGCCCAACCAATATTCCTATCACCATAAGCAGCAACACATCTGGTATGCGCTGCCGGCTAAACCACGCATTGAACAGATGCGCACAGAAAATCAGCAGTCCAAGGAATATGTAGGTCATGTTTCTGAATTGAGAATTAGGTCGGTGGTGGTGAAAACTACTTAGTTCTTACTTCATGGTCAAAGGTCGATTTCGGGAAAAAGATCCCTAAGTTTGTCGAGCTGGGGGTTTTGCCGCACCATGACGTCGTATTTTTCCCTGGCGGTGTATGCCACGGCCTGCTGTTTTTGGTATTCTACGACAATCTTGCAGTTCAGCCCAGGGCGGTGGCAACGCTGTCGCAAATAGGTGAGCATGCGCACTAGGAGGGGCTTGATCTCGGCTTCAAGAAAATTGTTGTCCACCACTAGCTCGAACTGGTTGTGTCCAACCATGCGCAACTGGCGCCCCTCTAGTTGTGCCGTCAAACGGGGCAATTCTGCACGCATAGCTTCGAGCATAGCCTGCCAATGCTCGGCGAGCTCCTGCTGGGTGATGGGCGGCAGGGTGGCTGACTCAGTTTCAGCCAAATCAGACGAATTGGTCAAGGCAGGCGAAGGTGAAGACTTGATAGATATGCTTCCTTGGCGCCGCAGGCGGCCGACAGGCGCCACCTCAGCCTTGACGGCCGATGCAGGGGCAGGCTGGGGAGAGGCATCAACCTTAACCACAGTCTCAGGAACCCGCAGGGCACTGCCCTGCGGGGTGGCCGTGGCGACGGTTGGTGCCGCAGCCTTCGACTCGTGCCCCGCCTTCGGCGTTCTAGCAATCTAAGTGTAGGTGACGAGTGAGGCCAGCTTGGTTAGTGCCACTTCTACAAAAAGACGTTTATTGCCAGCCTCTTTGTATCGGTAATCGAAATCGCTCGCCACATCGAGGTACCGCAGCAAGAGAGCCAAACCGCAGTTGACAGCCTGCTCGCCATAGCGACCACGTTCCACATCGCTCACATCCATCAGCTTGTGAGTGGCGGGGTCCAATGCCACCAGCAGGTTTCGCACATGCTGGCACAGTCCGGTAAGAAAATGCTGACCGTCGAAACCGTGCTCCACCACCTCTTGATGCAACAAGAGCGAGGAGGCTATGTCGCCCGCACGCAGGTAGTCAACAAGACGGAAATAATACTCAGTGTCGAGCAGGTTGAGGTTCTCGTTGCAGAGCTGGCGTGTGAGATGGCCCTGGGTGAAGCTGACGAGGAGGTCGTAGGTGGAGAGTGCGTCGCGCAAGCCTCCTTCGGCCTGACGGGCAATGATGTGTAGGGCTTCTTCGTCGTATTCTACGCCCTCGTGCTGGGCTATATTACGCAGGTGCGCCACGATGTCGTCGGAAGGTATGCGCTTGAAGTCGAACACCTGGCAACGAGAAAGGATGGTGGGTATCACCTTGTGTTTCTCGGTGGTGGCAAGAATAAACTTGGCATATGCGGGGGGTTCCTCAAGAGTTTTGAGGAAGGCGTTGAAAGCAGCGGTGGACAGCATGTGCACCTCGTCGATGATATAGACCTTGTAACGACCTGTCTGCGGGGGTATATACACCTGCTTGACGAGCTCGCGCATCTCGTCGACCCCGTTGTTAGAGGCGGCATCAAGTTCGAAAAAGTTCATCGCCCCACCTTCGGCCATACTACGACAGCTCTCACACTCACCGCATGGCTCCATGTCGGGGGTGGGATGCTGGCAGTTGATGGCTCGGGCCAAGATACGCGCACAGGTGGTCTTGCCCACACCGCGCGGTCCGCAGAATAGAAACGCCTGAGCCAGCTGACCTGAACGGATGGCATTCTTGAGTGTGGTGGTGACATGTTTCTGTCCCACCACAGAATCGAAGGTCTGTGGCCTATACTTACGTGCTGATACTATGAAGTTATCCATCGTTGGTAATTGTTGTTAACAGAATGCAAAAATACACATTTTTTTTCGCATTGCGACAATTTTAGTTATCAATATGCAAAAAAAAGAATTGAGATTCGAGAATTGAGAATTGACCGGCAGGCAGGCAGAGGGTTAGCGCTCGAGCCACAAAAAGAACTTCATAGTGCTTGATTCTTAAACAATCGAACATAAGTGTTCTAATTCATCCCACCAACGGAATGATGCATGTCTCCTACCCTATTGTCATCGTCATCATGTCCCACTTTACCTGGTGAAGTTGCTTTGTCTGGCTCGGCGAAGAAAGCTGATTTTCTTTGCTATCGCTCAACACAACGATGTGCCACTTATTTATTTCCAAAAGTGGCACCCTAATTTTTGCCCTTTCTCGGTATAACTATATCAAACGACCGACTACACTCACTCCAATCACTCGCCATGCCTTCGTCGTGCATTCGTCGTGCATTCGTTTCCTGAGGCGAAGGAAGAACGAAGGGAAGTATGAAGTAAGAGCTAAGAAGTACGAAGTAACGGGGCAGCTGCCACTTCTTAACTCTTAATTCTTAATTCTCAATTAGAAAAACACAGCCCCACCAATACTAAACAACCCAACTAAGTACCAGGAAAAGAGAAACAAAGGCGTATGACTAAAATAGGCTTGGTACGCATGCCTGATGTTATTTCCCCAACTTTAGGTCCTACTTAATCAGAGCAGCGAAGTGGGGTGAATTTATTTTTTTGTGATAGATTGTTGTTAATTTAAAAAAAAGGTGTATCTTTGTAACTCGAACCAAATAGTTTTATACGGTATGAGGAATAGGTATAAATTATTCAAAAAGAGCGTAAAGGACATTACTCAATACTATCTGTTGCTGGTAGAGGAAACCAAGTCGCAGCGGCTGGTAGGCAGCACCAACGAGTGGGTGCTGGACAATTATTATATGATTAGCGAGCAGGAGAAGGTGCTGCGGGTGGACCTCCGCAGCCGCCAGTTTCGCCGTCTGGACCACCGTCGTGTGGAGCAGGTGGAGGAGCTGCTGCGCAGTTTTTTGAAGAAATGCCACTATCAGATAGATAAGACGTTGCTGTTCCGCTATCTGCGACAGGTGCAGGCCAAGCAGAAGGACTATCTTACTTATCACGAGGTGTGCGCGCTGCTGCCGCTGACTAAGGCGGTGTTGATAGACGAGCTGGCTGGGCTGTGCCGCCAGCTGAAGGAGGCTCACGCCTACCACTATTCGCCCACCGACAAGAAGGGTGCAGACATGGAGCGCCTGAACGAGGCTGCCAGCCAGAACCTGATGATGATGAACCTGTTCAACTCGCTGAAGAAAATGACTAAGCTGCCCATGGCCGAGGTGCTGGACTATGTGAGCTATTCGGAGCGAGCCCTGAAGGCCGAGAAAGCAGGCATGTACGACCAGATGTACGACAAGACCAAGGACGACTATCGTGCCCGGGTGGTAAGGATGGCCAAAAAGCGCCATATGCGCGAATACGACTTGGTGAAGGAGCTGGTGGAGAAGGCCGATGCCGAGGGCGAGCATGTGGGATGGCAGCTGTTTCCACCCAAGGCGTGGAACCGCCGTGCCCATTTGTATATATGGATTGTGGTGGCGGCGACACTGCTACTGGCGGCCCTGTTTGGACGTTGGGCCATGGGCAGATGGGACAGCTGGCTGACCGTTGTGCTGGGACTGCTGATGGTGGTGCCGATGAGTCAGATGGTGATAGACCTATTCAACCAGTGTCTGTACTGGATACACAGACCGGTAAGCACCTTTAAGCTGAAGTTTAAGGAGGGACTGATACCAGAGGAATACTCCACCATGGTAATCATGCCCACGATATTGAAGAACAGACAGAAGACCGTAGAGCTGCTGGAGCAGCTGGAGGTATACTACCTATCCAACATCAACCGTGCCGGAGGTGGCGAGCGGTTGGAGAGCCACGGACAAAACCTATACTACACACTGATAGGCGATGCTGCCGCAGGGCCGGAGGCGGATATGCCCTGGGACGACGAAGTGGTAGAGGCTGGCCTGGCCAAGGTGAAGGAATTGAACGAGAAGTATGGCGCACCGATATTCAACTTTGTGTACCGCCGTCGCGCATGGAGCGACGGCGAGGGCTGCTGGCTTGGATGGGAACGTAAGCGCGGCGCGATACTGCACTTCAACGACCTGCTGCTGGGCAAGCACTCGGAGGAGGAAAAGAAACGTTTCTTCCGCTGCGAGACCATCAGCGAATGGCTGAGGGAACCCCTTGCCCCGATACAATTCGTCATCACTCTCGACACCGACACTGAGTTGGTGCTCTACTCGGCACAGAAGCTGATAGGCGCCATGGCGCACCCGCTGAACCGCGCACGCCTCTCGGCCGACGGTCGAAGGGTGGATGCAGGCTACGGCATCATGCAGCCAAGGGTGAACGTTGATGTGGAGGTGACTAACAAGAGCCGCTATGCCCAACTGTTTGCCGGGCTGGGTGGACTGGACGTGTACACCACAGCATCGTTTGAGCTGTATCAGGACATCTTTAACGAGGGCAGCTTCTGTGGTAAGGGCATCTACGACCTAAGGATTTTCCAGCAGGTGCTGCGCGGCACTTTCCCGCAAAATCTTATTTTGAGCCACGACCTAATAGAGGGCTGCCACATTCGCTGCGGCCTGATAAATGATGTGGAGCTGTTTGACGACAACCCGTCCAACTATATCGACGATGCCAAGCGCCACCACCGCTGGACACGCGGCGACTGGCAGATTATAGGCTGGCTGCGCAACAGAGTGCGCAACGAACATGGCGACTGGGTGAAGAACCAGGTGAACACCATAGGACGGTGGAAGATATTCGACAACCTGCGCCGCAGCGTGCTGAGCCTGGCATGTGTGGTGGCACTGCTGGTCGGTTTTGCCGCCTCGGTGGGCAACGCACAGATGGTGAGCCCGGCATGGTACGTCCTGGTGGTGCTACTGGCGGTGGCTCTGCCTATTCTGTTCTTCCTAATGGGCCAGATAGCAAAAGTGCCACGGTTTAACAAACGCTACCGCTACTATATGACACTGATGCGGGGCATCGGGGTGGTGATAAGACGTTCGATGGTGCAGTTTGCCCTGCTGCCAAAGGAGGCATGGATGTATACTGACGCCATAGTGCGCAGCTGCTACCGCATGGCGTTCAGCCACAAGAACCTGCTCAATTGGGTGCCAAGCGACGAAGCCTCGAAGAGCACTAAGGGAACGCTCGACGACTATATAAAGAAATTTTGGTTCAACTATGTGTGTGCCGCCGTAATTGCCGGTCTCACCGTATGGGCATTGACCGGCAGAAGCACCATGGGCGCCAGCGAGGTGTGGATGACACTGGCTGCGGCTTTCACTTGCGTGATGTGGGTGGGAGCCCCCTTTATGATGTTCCACCTTGGCAAAAAGTTCGCTCAGGAGAAGAAGGGGCTGACCGAGGAGGAGACTGGCGAGGTGAAGAAATGGGCTGCAGACACATGGCACTATTTCGACAGCCTGCTGACAGAGGAGAACAACTATCTGATACCTGACAACTACCAGCTGAACCGTGAGAAGAAGGCCGACTATAAAACCTCGCCAACGAATATCGGATACTCGATGTTGGCAGTGGTGAGCGCGGCAGAGCTTGGCCTGACCACCCACAACGCAGCCCTCGAGCGTCTGGAACATATAGTGGACACCGTTATGAGGCTGGAGAAGTGGAACGGCCACCTGTTTAACTGGTACCACATTGGCACACTGAAGGCCCTGCCAAACTACTTCATCTCCACGTGCGATAGCGGCAACTTTGTAGCATGCCTCTATGTTGTGAAAGGATATCTGAGCAAACACGGTAGCAAGAATCAAAGCCTGCGGGCCAAGGTGGGGAGGCTGATAGACATGACGGACTTCTCGAAGCTGTATAACCCTGAGCTGGATGTGTTCAGCATAGGCTACGACTACGGTGCCCACACGCTGCTGCCCTATCACTACAACAACTTCGCCTCGGAAGCACGCCTGACCAGCTTCCTGACCATAGCGCAAGGCGACGCGCCGTATAAGCATTGGTTCTGCCTGGACAAGACGCTGGTGCAGTATCGCGGATTTAAAGGAGTGGCATCGTGGTACGGCACGTTGTTTGAATATTTCATGCCACTAATCTTCCTGCCCACCTACAAGCATACGCTGATGGACGAGACCTACAGTTTTGCCATCCGCGCACAGCGCGCCTTTATCCGCAACGCCAAGCCGCAGGGCAACACCAAGGAGATGCCGTGGGGCATCAGCGAAACTGCATACAACGAGCTTGACGACGCACAGAACTATAAGTATCACGCCTTCGGGGTGCCCTATCTGAAATTCCAGAACACTACGCCCGACCGTATAGTGATATCGCCCTACAGCTCGCTAATGACCATAGGCATCGACGACCGCGGAGTGTACGAGAACATGCATCGGTTTGAAAAACTGGATATGTACGACAGCATGGGCTTCTTCGAATCGTACGACGAAGAGGACCATGTGCCGGTGAGAGCTCACTACGCACACCACCAAGGAATGATATTGGCAAGCCTCACAAACTATCTGGCCGACCACTGCCTGCAACAATACTTTATGAACGAACCCATCATGCGCTCGATGGAGACGCTGCTGAAGGAAAAGGCACAGGTGAAACCATATATCGACTTGAAGGTGACGCAATATAAACGCTACCAGTATGCCAAGGTGCAGACGGAAAGCGACGCACGTGAGTATGACGGCATTGCCACGGTACCCGAGATAGGGGTGCTCAGCAATGGACAATACACAGTGCTGCTAAACGACCGGGGGTCGGGTTTTTCACGCTACCGCAACATAATGATAAACCGCTACCGCAAGATTAGTGCCGACCATTATGGGCAGTATCTATACATTCGCAACTTGAGGAACGACCGACTGTGGTGCAACACTTACGCCCCACTGGACGTGATGCCCGAAAGCTACCGGGTGAGCTTTGCATCCGACAAGATTCAATTTCTGCGTGTGGACGGGAATATCGAAACCAAGACTGAGGTGACAGTGATTAAGGACCGCTATGCCGAAATAAGGCGCATCACTTTTACCAACAACGGCGACGAGGATGTAGACCTGGAGCTTACCAGTTATACCGAAGCTGTGATGGCCTCACACGAGGCCGACGAGGCACACAGGGTATTTAACAGCATGAACATCTACTCGGAATATGACGCCGAACACGAGGTATTGATATTGAGCAAGCCTGTGCAGGAAGCACGTGAAAGCCGCTACTTTGCGATGCACACCATGTTTGTGCCCGACGACAGCGACAGCGGCATCACCGACACTCCAGAATATGAGACTTCGAGAATGAAATTCCTAGGCCGCGGCGGCAGTCTGCAGCATGCGGCCATCATAGAGGGCAGGCGCACCCTCACCGGCACCGTAGGCACCACCCTCGACCCCATCATGGCCATGCGCCGCAGGGTGCGCATCGAAGCTAGCAAACATGCCACCGTGGTGATGCTGACAGGCTTTGGCAAGGCCCGCGAACAGCTGATAGACATTGCCACTCTATACCACGACACGGTGGACATCGACCACGCCTTTGAGACGGCATCAGTGTTCAACAATATGCGCACATCCATGTCGCTCCTCAAAGGGGCTCAGATGAAGCTATACAACAATATAGCCAAATACCTGCTACAGACCGCCACACTGGGCAACCGCCGACAGGCATGTCTGGCAGAAAACAGCCTCTCACAGTCGGCGCTGTGGCGCTTTGGTATCTCGGGCGACATAGCCATACTGCTAATGGAAATTGACAACATCAAGCAGTCGGGCTTTGCCAAGGAGATACTGCGCGCATACGAATATTACAAAGTGCACGGACTGCTGCTTGACGTGGTGTTTATCAACGACGAGCAGGGCGAGAACCGTGAGGGTCTGACCCATTTCATACGCAACATTGCCAACACCGAGCATCTCTGGGCCACTCACCAGGAGGCAGGACATGTGTATATCCTCAACGGCAACGAGGTGAGCAAAGAGGAACGCACCCTGCTGAGAACGGTGGCAAGACTCACCTTCTTCACCCATGGCGGCATCACCATACAGCAACAGCTTGAGCAGCTCGAAAAAGACAACCAGCACTACCAAGACATGGTGGAATACCCCGTCCTAAAGCCAAGCACTGAGTTGCGGGTGTGGAGCTCGCTCGATTTCTACAACCAGTATGGAGGCTTTGACCGCGAAGGTAGGGACTATGTGGTTACCAATACCAACACACCCATGCCGTGGGTCAACGTCATTGCCAACCCCCATTTTGGATGTGTGGTGAGCAGCACCATGGCAGGCTTCACATTTGCCTACAACGCCCAGCAGTTCAAACTCACAGGCTGGAGCAACGACATGGTGCGCGACAACGCTTCTGAAATGCTGCTTATCAACGGCTGCCAATTTATTCCCGCCACAGCCCGCCACGGACAGGGCTACTCGGCATTCGATGCCGAATATGAGCAGATGAAAGTGATGGTACGCCTGTTTGTGAGCCACCAGAACCCTGAGAAGTACTACCAAATAAAACTGGCCAACAAGACTGACCAGCCGCTTCAGGTAAAGCTCGACATGGTCTACAAGCTGGTGATGGGCATGAGCGAAGAGCAGACCGCACGCTATTTGCACAGCGACTGGAAGCAGGAGCAGAACAGCCTGTGGGTCCGCAACGTATACCACGAGACCTACCGCGACGTACGACTCCAGCTCACCGCTACCGAAGAAATAACCGATGTATCGTTCCACTATCCCAACCGCAAACGACTGGGCTTCACCGTTACCATAGAGCCCAACAGCGAGAAGGAGGTGGCCTACGTATTGGCCGTCCACAGCGACAGCAACGCCACTCCCCGCCAAGTGACCCTACCCATCATCAACGAGGAATACAGTGCCGTGTGCCGATTCTGGGACCGTTGCTTAAATGTGATACAGGTGGAAACCCCCGACAAGGCGTTCAACTATATGCTCAACCGCTGGTATCTCTATCAGGTCTATTCCGCACGACTGTTTGCACGAGCTGGATTCTACCAGGTGGGAGGTGCCACCGGCTATCGCGACCAGCTGCAGGACGTAATGTCGTGTCTCTACAGCGACCCCTCCTACGCACGTCGGCAGATTCTAGACCATGCCGCACACCAGTTTGCCGAAGGCGATGTGCTGCACTGGTGGCATGAGAGCATGAAGATGGGTGCCCGCACCACCTTTAGCGACGACTACCTGTGGCTCATATACGTCACCCACCAATACGTGCTAGTCACTGGCGACACCGCCATACTCAACGAGCAGGTGGCCTTCTGCCAAGCCGACCAGCTCAACCCCGGCGAAGGCGAACGCTGCCTGCGCTATGCTTCACCATCCCAACCCGTGGCACTCAACAGTGAGTCGCAAGACCCACGTTTCGAATATGCCACCCTTTACGAACACCTGCGCCGTGCAGTCGACCGCGCCATGCACCGCATCGGCATCCACGGACTGCCACTGATGGGATGTGGCGATTGGAACGACGGCATGTCGCTAGTGGGTATCGAAGGCAAGGGCGAAAGTGTGTGGGTGGCATTCTTCTTGGTCGACCTCATGCCCAAGATGGTCGAACTGACCCAGATGGTTCCTGGTGCCGACCTCTCCTACTGCAGCGACCTCACCGACTTCCGCAACCGTCTGGTAGATGCCCTGCAAAATAACGCTTGGGACGGAGCATGGTTCCTTCGTGCCTACTTCGACAATGGCGACCCTATGGGTTCGCGCAACAACACCGAATGCCAGATAGACCTTATCTCACAGGCATGGAGCATTATCACTGGGGTGGCCAACGAGAAACAGAAAGAGTCCATCTTCAGAGAAACCGACTACCGACTGGTCAACCGCGAACACGAAATCATCCAACTACTCACCCCGCCGTTCCAACACTCGCCAAACAATCCAGGCTACATTATGCGTTATCCTGCAGGAGTGCGCGAAAATGGCGGTCAGTACACCCACGGTGCCATGTGGTACATCATGGCTCAGCTCAAAGAGGGACATACCGACATGGCTTACTTCCTCTACTCCCTTATCAACCCCATCCACCGCACTGCCACCCTTGCCGACGTGCTCAAATACAAGGTAGAGCCCTACTGCATTGCCGCTGACATCTACAGCAACCCGCAGCACCCCGGTCGTGGCGGATGGACATGGTATACCGGCTCAGCATCATGGGCCTATAAAACGGGCATAGAGAATATCCTTGGTCTACAAAAACGGGGCAACACCCTAGTCGTCGCACCATCCATCCCGTCAGAGTGGGAAGGTTTCTCATTCACCTACCGCTACGGCAAGACGCCATACTACATCAACTATCGTCGCAGCAAAGAGTCCCACTCTTCCGCCCCAACCAGCATCACACTGGTCGACGACGGTGTGCCTCACCAAATAGACATCAACCAATAACAGTGTGATACTCAACTTCATTATGTTTATTATTAGTTTCAATTGAGCCGAACCATAATAATCACTCTCATCGTCTTTCTGCTGCCCTTTGCCTCTGTTCGAGGGCAGCAGAAAAATGACGACATAATACCTGCCGATGCCGAATTTCCATTCAAACGCGACATCGAAAAAGGCAAATACGACAAGGCAGACGAGAAAATAAAGCGTCGCATCAGTCGCGACACAGCCAATCTCGAATGCCACTATGCCGCCTACTGGCTATACAGCACAGAGCAATTTGCCCGGCGAAACCTCGACACCGCTTACCGCCATTTGATATGCGTGAGAACCCTCTATGCCAAAGCAAACGAGAAAGAGCTCGAGCGGTGGGCACGCGACAGCTATAGTGGTGCCCGCATCGACTACGACATCTATCGACTAGGCTGTATGGCAATAGCCGATGCCCATCGTCTGCGTACACCCGATGCATTCCAACACATCATTGACACCTACACGCTCCTACCCTACCCCCTTCGCGACAGTGCCACCAACAGCCGCGATAGCCTTGAGTTTCTTATTGCCAGCCGTTCGGAATCAGTAGCCACTCTGCAACACTTCATTGACCTTCGTCCCAACGCCTTGGTCAGGAAAGATGCCGTGCTCCTACGCGACAGCCTCGCCTTCGCCTCAGCCAATCAGCTCCACACCTATGCCGCATACCAGCAATTCCGTGTCTCATACCCCAACTCACACCTCTACCACCGTGCCACAGACAGCGTCTATGCCATCGACTACCGACAGGCACTCTACCACAACACAGAGCAGTACTACCGTTCCTACGCCGACCGCTACCCTGACAGTCCCCATGCTCCACGCTGCCTCTGGTTAGCCGACAGCATAGAATATCACCGCGAAGTAGACAGCACTCAATGGCAGAGCTACGTCCACTACCTAGACACCCGCCACCGTCGCCATTGGGAAGATACGGCACTTACCTCACTCACCCTCTATGCCCTACGGCATCAGCACTTGCCTGCCGCACATCAGGCAGCCCTTCGTTTCCAACACCTCAACCCTATGCGGCAGCAACTGGCCGACATGCTACACCACGCCTACCTACATACATCCATACTCAACTTCAACCGCCTTTACCACAGCCCATTGTCATACCTTATTGACAATCAAAGACGTCTATCCGACTCGCTTGCACTCCAACACTACCTCTCAGTCTCATCCCCCGATAGCCTCATACAGCTCCTCGCACCCTGCCGCGAAGCCTTCACCCTACTACAGCAACAGCTCAAACCCCTACTTGACTCCCACCGTTGGGCGGCAGCACTCAACCTTGCCAACACCCACGCCCACCGGTTCAACAACGACTACCAATACCGCCAGCTCCTCACTGCTATCGACACCAAGGAGATGCCCCCTATCCCCCATCTCAAAGAGGAACCGCTATCCTTTGTCACCGGCATCACCACCCTCAGCGACACCATGCTCTGTGCCGAAGGCACCATTATGCTCTATGCTGTCAAAAGCCACACCACTCACGAGGTAGACAGTTCGCTAAACATATATATATCGTTTTTAGACACCATCAAAGGATGGGGGCAGCCTATAGAATTAGGTCCCATAGTCAACACCCCTTTCGACGAACGCTGCCCCTACCTCATGCCAGACATGCGCACACTACTTTTCAGCTCCGACGGACACGGTTCACTGGGCTTGATGGACATCTACGTCACCTACCGTCTGGGTGAAGGATGGGAACAATGGAGCACACCTGTCAACCTAGGCCGTAAAGTCAACACCAGCGGCAACGACTGGGTTTTCCAAAAGAAAAAACCTAAGGCAAAATAACAAAAGACAACCCCTTATTATTCGTCTATAGTTTGACATGTCATAGTCTTGATAAAAAACACATATTACGCCTTTATTCCTCCAGCAAGACTTCGCTGAATAACAATGATTTAACTTCAGAATTGTCGTATATTCTGCGTTAATAAGACAGAGAACTAACAGAGAAAATACGGGCATAAAATAAAGGGAAAACGCAGTTTCACGATTTTATAATACTTGTAAAAACTATAGTTTTACGTTTTTTTTGAACGAGAATGATACGACCATAATGAAGTAAGAATAAGATAAATGAAACTTTATGGGGGCTACGCCTTACATCTTAACCCTTAGTTCTTACTTCAAAATAGATTCGTGGTCGAAGTCCATTATTGGAGGATACAGAATAACCAATAGACAGAAAGAGACGAATGGTTTTTTGTTTCCTTATTTCGATTGGGTGTAACCCCAGTTTTGGAGCAAAGCCACTACCCTTTCGCGACAATCGCCCTGTATCAATATCTGACCATTCTTAGCACTTCCCCCCACTCCACAAGCGCCCTTCAGACGTTTGCCAAGAGCCTGCAAATCATCCTCTCCGCCCACAAAACCGTCCACCACTGTCACCACCTTGCCCCCTCGACCACTACGCTCAATACGCACACGCAGACGCTGCGCCGACGGAGGCAGGGTCGACGGGGTTTGCGGTTCGTCGTAATCATATCTATAATCGGGATTGGTAGAATATACCACACCCACCCGCTCTTTGTGCTTCGACATAGTCAATCCTCCATAGTTTCAAACAAATCATTTCTTTTTTGGCAACAGCTGGTCGTGTGTCATCTCCAGTTGGTCCTTCACCATCTGCAGGTGGTCGGCCGGGTTGGAGGAAAGCAAGCGACGCTTCATATCACGTTTTAATATCTTGAGGCTTTTCTGGTGGTTCACAAAATGCAATTCCTCACCCACATTTTCCCCCTCGCCGTCGATATTCACCCAATGGTCCACATTGCCCGAGACATACACCTCATGCGCCTTAAACATCTCCACGTGCTGGCTCAGTTCAAAATGGTTGGCATACACCAAAGGACCTGTGATAGGCACATGGCCTATCGGGATTCTGTCAACAATGCTGATGTCAATCAGTCCGTCGTC
This sequence comes from Bacteroidales bacterium, assembly GCA_017428115.1. GTDB lineage: Bacteria > Bacteroidota > Bacteroidia > Bacteroidales > P3 > Colimorpha. The sequence continues at coordinate 17,932 of JAFRRK010000078.1, forward strand.
AAGCTTTGCCAGCGGGGCAATGGCGGCGTTATAACCAAACTGATTACTATTGGCAAAAGTGGTAAACCAAGCCTTGCGGCGTATCTCCTTTCCGTCGATTACCAGCGTATAATCCTTCGACTCATAGGTGGGATATTCACGCAAAATCAAATTGAGATAGGCGGAGAAACCTCGCAGCTTGGCCGACTTCATCAGCCGTGCAATATAGGCATCAAAACCCACGCCGGCGATACTGGCAATATAATGCTTGTCGTTTAGAACTATGGTGTCGATACTCCCCTCGTTGGCCTGATTCAGTACACGAATAGCCAAAGCTGGTGTGAGGGGTATCTTCATACAGCGGGCCAAGCCATTGCCGCTGCCGCAGGGAATGATGCCCAACGTGGCATCGCTGCCATGAATGCCGGCTATCACATCGTTCACACTGCCGTCTCCACCAACGGCCACAACAATGTCACATCCCTTCATCGCAGCATCGCGGGCCAATTCAGTACCATGGTGGATATGTTCGGTATATTCTACGGTATAGTCGTAAAGATCCTGATCCAGATTGTCTCGAAGCAGGCGTTCTATCCTTTTTTGACGGCCAACGCCCGATATGGGGTTGACAATAACAAGCATTCTCTTTTTCATTATTAAGGTTTGAAGGGTTTTATAAGGGTATTTCTATTTATCAAAAGGAAACATTATTTTACCATCATCTGGTTGTTGATCAGCCGATGGTTGTATTGCTGAACAATGGCTTTCAGCATCTCTATATTGCCAAAGCCTATCACCTCCTCCTTCTCATCACCCAAGACTGCAACACCATCCTGTGTTTCCAACTGGTAATAACCGTTGCCATAGGCTATCTGCCACCCCTGGTCGGGATTGCGGAATGCGCTGGTACCAAAACACACGGCCGGAGTCTGTATACCCAGATAGTCAAGCAGAGTAGGCATTATGTCTGTCTGCTGCATCAGTCGTGGCGACACTCGGTGACAGCTGTACGCATTGCCGTACAATGGCACCAGCACCTCCTCATACAGTGGACGATATACTAGCATGGGTATACGGTACCATCCATCATAATCGTTATACGCTCTATGCAGCCCCTGCCCGCTGTGGTCGGCTGTGATAACAAAAGTGGTATTCTCATACCAGTCGGTCTTACGCGCAGCATCAAAAAATTTACGCAACGCATTGTCGGTATACGACACCACTCGGCACAATGGATGTGGACCTTTCTCAAAGTCATCCTTATGCTCGGGCTGCATCGTGTATGGGTGATGCGACGAGAGGGTGAACACACCCGCCATAAAAGGTTCCTTGAAAGAGCCGAGCCGACGAGCGAAATACTGCAGAAAATGTTCGTCATAAATGCCCCAACAGCCGTCATAATCGCTCTCGCGAGAAAGACGGTCAGCCATATACTCATTTTTACCATAATACTCCTCAAAGCCCATCTGGGAGCACAATCGGTCGAAGCCCATCACCCCATTATAACTGCCATGGAAAAAGGCGGTGTGATAGCCGTGGTCGCGCAATATGGCAGGCAGAGCATAGAGCGTGTCGGAAGCATAGTCGCTCAGTGTCAGTGGGAATGACATCAACGTGGGCACCGAGGCAAAAATGGCGGGTATACCCTCAATGCTCTTCTTGCCATTGGCCCTACCCTGATACACCACACAATGCTGTGCCAGCGAATCAAGGAAAGGAGTAAAGCTGGGCATAATTCCCTGATTATAGCAGCCCATATACTCCTGCGAGAAACTCTCAAGCACTATAACGACAATGTTGGAGTACATCTTCGTGCTATCCCCCATTGTATCGGTAGCCTTCATACTCGAGCCACAGCCCGCATCCCAACCGCTCCACGCCTCCACAATACGGCCCTCATAGTAAGGCTCAGAATGCAGCACTGGGTCGAAAAGCCTGTTGGCCTGCACATCATCCATATAGCGCACTTCCTCCAATGTGCCGCCATTAAAAGTGCGCACTATATTATAGGCACTGTTTGTCACCAAGGCACAGTTCTTGGCCTGACAATACTTGGCAGCATCGCGCCATTCTATCTGCTTACCAAAACCGCCTCGCAACAAAAAAAACACACAGGCGGCACCCACCACAAGCCCCACAAGGTCGTTGACCACATGTTTGCGATACTTGTTGCGGGCCGACAGATGCATCTTGGACCCCGACCACAGCAGAAACAGCGCTGCCAACACAAAAAACAAGGTAGCCTGCCAATAGTCGACCAAAAACCTCCACCACAGCGCTCCCATGTCGCCACTGATACCCAAATAGCGAAATATCTCGCCACTAAGACGTCGGTAGGTATACTGGTAGTAGGCCGCGTCCGACGCATTACTTGCCAACATAAACAACAGCGGCACATAATAGAGCAACACCTCCACCCAGCGGTGGTAATGGCGGTTCCAACGAAACTTAAAGGGCAACAAATTGGCTGCAAAATAAGGCAGCAACATACAGCCCACCGTGGCAATGCCAAACACCACATTACCCCACGCTATGCCCATCCATTCCTTCAAGTCTGCCACATGGAATATGCGCGTATTGTCAAGATAAAAAAACACCTGCGACAACAGCAGCAGCACAAATGCCAACATCCCTTTATAAAAGAGGTATACATAAATATTGTTAGTGCTTATCCACGTTTTCTTTCGTACCATAAATAGCTTTTTTAATAGTGTTGATAGATGAGTGATGGGCGACCATTTAGGGCAATAGCGCGATTACTATTTGGGTCGATAGTTTGACTGGTTGAGAATCTTTTGGGCATCAGTTTCAGAAAAAAGTTCTTGCATAGTGCTGCCACTATTTTTCATATACTGCATCACAATATGCCAACCGATATAGTCAGTGGTGCGGGGTGCCGAATCACGAAAGGCATTGGTCTTTGGAGCATCGTCAATCAAGTTATGGAAACGGATATAATCAGTTTCATACAGCAACTTATTTTGCAACAAATAACTCCACACATGCTCCTCGTTACGCTCCATCCACTCTGTCTGGCTGGCGGTATAGCGCATCAGGATGCTGTCAGGGGTTCCCGGCAGCACCTGCTGGGCAAAATAAATGGCCTTACCCTCCGACACCATATAGTCCAACAGCGTCATATCCTTCTCCTGCGGTATTGCGATGCGCTCCCTGGCCACTGCCGTCATACAGTCTGCCACCATATACTCCGGACGGCTCTGCATGACAATAAACTGAGGGCACCCAAAATAGCCATAGCGGGCCGCAAAGGGCAGCACATACTGGTCGAGACTGATAATCATCTCATGGCTGTTGCAGCCCACACGCATGTTATAGTCAAACATTCCCGACACAAAAGTATACACCCTATCATAACGGATAGAGGCATCCAACCTTGAGGCACGCTGCAGAGCAGCACCCAACTGTTCGGCCTGAGGCTGCATATCGCCCAGCACACTGTCCACCAGATGATAAACATCACGCATCGTGGGGTCGTTCACAAAGCCCTCAAGCATCTGCATAAAGTCGGCATCCTCGGGATGCAGGTTCAGCAGCTCGGTGTCATACATGCCGCGCTCTTGCAGCAGCCTTTGGTGGAGCTGGTCCACAGGAGTTTCAAACAGCAATTTGTCGAAACGACGAAAACTAACCTGCTCAGCCGGTGTTTGGCGGCAGCCCGCCAGCAACAACAAGCCGACGGCTGCCACCATAACAAACAGACTGTTTCTAATTATCGTTTTGCGAATATCAATCAATAATTAATAATAAAAGTGTTCTTACTTATTTTATTTCCAAGTGCCTACGCATCTCACACAAACGCTATTCGCTTTTTTCCTCCTCCTCGTCCAGTATGCGCAGCTTGGCTTGCAGCAAAGCTATCTGCTGGCGGGCAGCATTCATTTTCTTCTCAAACTCTTCTTTGAGAAGGTCGGCCTGGCGACTGCTGGCAAAAAAACCCAGATTGTTCTCCCAAAGCTTGAGGTCGGCACGGAGCTTCTCTATCTTGTCGGACAGCTCCTGTTTTTCGCTGCTCACAAAGCGTTTGGCATCGCCCGCATGACTGCGCACCCGCTCGCGATAGGAAGTCTCTTCAGCCTCACGTGCCGATATCTTCAGTTTTTCAAAAATACCGTCCAACAGGCTACGATACTCGCCCATCACGCGCTCCTTGGCACTCTTTGGCACATGGCCTATCTCTGCCCAGCGGCGCTGGAAACCCTTGATGGCCGAAAGGTTCTCCTCCTTGTCGTCGCCAAACTGGTAAGCCTTCATCTCGTCGAGGATGGCATTCTTCAAGGCCAAGTTTTCGCTCTCGCTGCTACGCAGGTTCTTATAGTATTCGCCCTTCTTGGAGAAAAACTCGTCGCAGGCTCTACGGAAACGTTTCCACACCTTGTCGCCCTGCTTATATCCTGCCGAGCCTATGCTCTTCCACTCCTCCTGCAATTTGAGCAGTTCTTCGGTAGCGTTCTTCCAGTCTTCGCGTTTGGCTATAGCCTCGGCCCGCAGACAGAGGTCCACCTTCTTGTTATAATTCTCGCCTTGCTCGTCGCGCAGTTGTGCAAAATAGCTTTTCTTGTCGGCATAATGCTTGTCGATGATGCCTTTAAACTTGCCCCACACCTCCTCGTTCTGTTCGCGAGGCACCGGGCCAATGCTCTTCCATAGCTTCAGCAGCTCGTCCAGGGCCTCGGTGGTGTCGTTCCACTGCTTGGCGGTCTGTGGCAGCTCGCGGGTCTGCTCGGCGGCCTTGTCGATGAGTGCCTGTTTGGCAAGGAGGTTCTGTTCAAGCTCGTCTTTGCGCTGGTCGTAGTATTCGCGGCGGCGCTCGTCAATCTGGCTGGCGGCCTTGTTGAAGCGCTGCCACGTCTCCTCGTTCTGCTCGGCCGGCACAGGGCCTATCTCTTTCCATTGGGCGCGCAAACCCTGCAAAGCCTTGAAAGCCTTCACCACCGAGGTTTCCACCATCAGCTCTTCGGCACGTTCGCAAAGCTGTATCTTCTGCTCCAGATTGCGTTTCAAGTCGAGCATGCGCAGCTCCTTGTTTATCTTTACCTTATTAAAGAATTGCTCTATTAGGAAATGGTAGTTCTGCCACAAGTCGTTCATCTGCTCGCGAGGCACCTCGCCTATACCCTTCCACTTTTCCTGAATAGCGTTAAACTCGTCGTAGGTCTGCTTCAGGGTCTCATCATCCCTGTCAATCAATGTACGCAGCTCGTCCAGTATCTGCTGCTTGGCCTCCAGGTTGCGTTGCTTCTGGGCCTCCATCTCCTCCTGCATTTTCTGTCGGCGGGCGCGATATTGGTCGTAGGCGGCATAGAAGGCCTCGGCCACGGCGTCGTTAGTGGGGTTATAGTCCTCTTTGTTACCCCCTTCGGCCAAGAAGGTTTCGAATGCCTGACGCTCCACCTCCTTGTTCAGCATGTTGAACTGGTTGCGAATGGTGCTGGCGCGATTGCGCACTTGGGCAATGGGCTGCTGCATAAGCTCGTTGAAGGTGGCAAGCAGCTCCTCTCGCCCCATGGCCGAATAGTCTGCCTCGGGCTCCTCATCTGCCTGAGGTGTGGTCTCGTCGGTGGCATTTGGCTGTTCGCCGGTGGCGACAGCAGCCTCGGCACTGACTGGCTCAGGCTGCGGCTCGGCCACAGGTGCCGCTTCAGGCTCGGCGGCCGACAGCTCGGGCTGGCCGTCCGAAACAGTTTCCGACGAGGGTGCGTCATTAGAATTGGTGGCGTTTTGCAGCTCTTCGCTTCCAGCGGTCTCTGTCGTGCGAGTTGCATCCTCAACCGGCAGTTGCTGCATTTCATTTAGGTCTTCCATATAGTTGTTTATTGTTTAGAATTAGCTCTGCAACAAATCGTTACAGACGTTGAACATAATTAACTATGCCATCTATGGCAATGCAAAAATACACAAAAAAAATCAAACAACAGAAACAATACACTTTTTTTTTGCATCTGCTGTTCCATTCGTGTTTTATAGAAATCCTTTTAAATAGTGGCACCCTGTTTTTTGCTTTTACCGGAATAACTATTCTAAACAAACGCTAACACACTTCACCAACCACTCGCCATGCCTTCGTCGTGCCTTCGTTCTAAGTCCGCCTCATCAGACGAAGAGAGGATGGCGACAGGACGAAGGAATGAAAGAAGCAAGAACCATGTTTCGACCACTGTCCTACTTCTTATATCTTACTCCCAAGGCATTCCAAAACAGCAACAAACCCAACCATTTACCAGACTCAAAAAAAGCCGTAAAAAGGGTAAAAAAGCCGATAAGAACTGGGTTCTCACGGCTTATGATGGAGATTTATACAACGACATCAGACTGGAGGATAGCAGATTCACGAAAACAGGCTTTGAGTATAGGGGGCAAACTGACGGACGAGCAGACCGCAAGCGTACTCAACATTATGCTGAGAGGCGGGGAAGAGACGGACGAGACCCTTATGCAGCTGATAGACCGCAATGGCGGGGATGTGCTGACCTACCTTGCAGGGCAGGGAGCCATCAACGACACGCAGGTGCAGAGTGCCTACGGGCGTGACGGCAGAATGACACCCGAGGCGAAGAACGACCTTGCCGACTTGGTGACGCAAAACATCTTCAAGGGCGGCGCGGACAACATCAAGAGAGTTTGGAACGAGTATATGCCCGTGGCGGCACAGAAGGCGTTGTTGCAGGCGATGGCGGGCGACTTACGACTGCCAAAGAAAGCGAGACTGATAGAGTATGTCCGTAATGCAATTATGGCGGTGGGCGAGATAAAGAACAACCCGTTCACCAAAGAGGCAAAGACAGCAGAGGAGTACCGCAATGGGCTGGACATGGACGCAAGGCAGGCGGACATGCTGAGAAGACCCATTAAGGAGAGGTATAACGAATTGGAATTGTATATTGCGGTGGATATTCTTCTAACGAGAAAACAAAATGCTATCAAGGCAATATTTTGGGACTATCAGCGTTTATTCTTGGAGAAAGGTGCGGATTTGTTTGAGGCACCAAAGGAGTACACACCCGAAGAGGCAATAGAAAAAGTATTTGGAATCAAACTTAATAAAACCGACAATAATGAGCAAAGAAATGACACGGGAGGAAGCCATGAAGTTGGCACTTCTGAAACTGGCGAAACAACAGGCAATGGAGAATTGGGACGAGGCGAACGACAGACCGAAGGAGAGCCAGGAGCAGCAGCCGGACAGCCAGGGGCAGCAGAGCAAGCAGGCGAGCAAGCAGCAGTAGGCAGCGAGAGCGCACAGCAACCGAAAGAGGAGGCTGAGGGAGGAACCGGAACGGCACCTCAGCCCGTCGGTGGTGCGACTGCACAAGATACCGCACAAGGGACACCACAGAAGGCAGCACACATAGTAGTGCCGGCTGACCAATTCAACATTGATGAGCTTGACTTCGAGAATAATTACATCGTTGTTCATCAGACAGGCAGCCATAATATTCAATCTATTCAAACTTATGGATTGAGGACTGGGCCGGGATTGGCTGGCACCGCCGTTTTCGCAAACAGGGAGACGATACAATCCATACTTGATGCGCAAAGAGCCGGCCACGGACATGAGCAATCGGACTCTCTTGTTATAATGTCATTTCCGAAGGCGCAGTTCAAGAATGTGCGGAGCCTTGACGACATCAGTTACCAACTTGATGATATTACGACAGTACCGCCTGAATATATAGAGCGGGTTGTGGTGACTGAGAGGGCCAGTGAAGAGGAGGTTGGCAAGCCGAAGCTGTTGGACGCTATAAAGGCTATTGCCGAACGGGGCAAGGAGTATGCCCAAAAGGTATACAGCCGTGTGTTTTTTGATGTTGCCGAGACACCTCAGTTCATGAAAGACTTGGGGCTTACGGGCGACAAGTTTACTATCAAATATGGTGCTATCTCACGCCATTTCGGGAAGGACAACCAGCACGACTTGCCGCAGGGCGTATGGGAGAAGCTGCCCGAAGCGATAACGAAGCCTTTTGCCATAACACGCTACAGCGACAAGGCGAACGGCTATCGGCTGTACACGGCCATCAAGGTTGGGGAAAGCTATGTGGTGGTTGGCGTTGATGTAAAGAACGCTGGACGTGAATTGGAAGTCAATTCGATTTCGACCATATTTGCCAAAGAGGGGCAGATTACAAGCAAGGAGGAGGTTATTTACCGTAGCAAAGAAATAACTCCCGACCAAACTGCACTTCTGGAGAAGCCTAATTCTTCTCAATATCAGTCGGAACGGGAGCTTTCGAGCGACAAAGATACGAAGAATTTTGAAACTAACAAAGAAAAAATCGCAATTGGCGGAAAAACAATAGATAAGGATAAAGGTATACGTTCTATAAAGAGGTCGTTTTCGAAAGAAGGAGCGGCATTTGGACATAGAGTAGAGACTGTGGATTTAGGTTCGCTCACAGACCATGCCACGGTGCGAATGACAAAAGAAGAGTTTTCGGAGAGTCAAAAGTTGTTCGCATTGCGTAACGCCAATGTGATAGACGCGGCAGAGCTAGGGAAGCGACAGCGTGAGTTAGAGGCAAAAATAAGGGATAGGGTGAGCCGTGAATTGGACGAGGGTGATGTGAGTTCGATAGTGAGTCTTAATGGTGAGAGTGTTGAGATTGAGGGAGGAAAAAATGAGGTTTCCGCAGAAAGCGGTGAGAGTGAGGAAAAAAAAGTAGAGGGGAAAAGTCAAGGGGAAGAGGAAACGACAGTGCAGACCAAGCAGGAGGCGCCCAAGCAGGGGCAGGTGAAAAAGATTGACGCGCTGGTGAAGGATGTTGTGAAGAAGAATGCGGCGGTGAATAAGATATGGAATAGGTGGCTGAAGGACAATAGCGGGGGGCAACCCGACTATGGGGACACCAGAGAGGAACTGGAAGAGGCTAAATATAATTTGAAGCAGGCGTTGAGGGATGCTCCCGAAGAGGTGTTGGAGCGGCTGAAGCAGCATGACGACAATTTTGTGCGCCAATTGGCCGTGGATGAGTTAGAGCGTAGAGGAAAGATGACGGGCATCGCCAAGGAGTTTGAGGAGGGGATGAAGAGCCAGGGGGAGGTGTCGAAGCCGCATAAGAGCGGGCCGCTGAATGCGGACGTGTACACGTCGAAAGAGGTGAATCGTACGCAGCTGCAGGGCGTGTTCCACGACCCCGAGGGGTACGGTGTGGCCACGGACATCCATATAATGATATGGGACAAGGGGCTGTATGACGAGGGTAAGAAGGGCAAGATTGTGGCGACGCACAAGGTGAAGCCTTATCTGAGGTCCAAGGGTGCTGAGAAGGGCGGAGTGATAGAGGGCAGCTACCCCGCATGGCGCAACGTGAGGCAGAATTATGTGTTGGACAAGCGTGCGGCGGTGGACTACGGCAGGCTTCTGGACTTCCTAGCCGGTGCGGAGGGGCGGATGAAGGAGCGTTGGAGAGCGGCCAAGGAGAGAGGCGAGAAGGTGGGGACGTTTGAGAAATATAAGGAGGAGGCAGAGGTGATGTTGAGGATGTCTGACGGGAGCTACAAGTTGTTCGGTTTTGACCTTTTGAAGAGGTTTGCCGAGGGTGCCGAGCATCTTGGTGCCACGGAGGTGGGCTATGGCTTTGAGAGCTATCCGTTGATGTGCGAGACGGAACGAGGCGGCGTGCTGGTGATGCCCAAGTATATGGAGGGCGAGAAGAGCGGCGACCGCTGGTATTACGACATGGGAGAGGGAGCAAAGCAGCAGAGGGCCGAGGGCAGTGCGAAGGCACCGAGTGCGAGAGAGAGACGGTTGTTCGACGGCTTGGTGGAGGTGATGCGCAAGGCTGGGATGAGGGTGAACACGGACTGGGAGAAGGGGCAGCGGGTGCTGGAGATGGCACGGAGACTTGGGATTGCGGTAAATGACATGAGGAGAAATAAAAAATCAACCTCTAAAACCGCAGTACCGGGCGAAGAAACGCCTTTCAAAGCCGCTGTCGTTTCTGAGATTGACGCTGCAAAGATAGCAAAAAATCTTGACTCATTAATAAAAAAGACACAAAATTTATCAAACGAACAAAAGAAACACTTCATTTCAGAGGTTGCAAAGGTCTTAGGTGCAAAGAAATACGGCTCAAATAGTGAGTATGTGACTTTTGAGACAAAAAATGGGGAAGTAACGCTGAGATTAGCTGACCACAACGCAAAAGTGAGCAATTTTGACTACAGCGGAAGAGAAAACGGCATAAGTATAGTTATTTCAAGAAAGCCAAACACGGGGATTGAAAACGATGGAAATGCCCATATTGTTGAATATTTCTATCCTGACAAGGCTTTGAAAAAGGCAGACAACAGCCCATATTCAGAAATTGTGCGTTCAATTCAGCAGATGCTTTATAGTGGAGAGTATAAGGACACGACAGGGTTGGCGCAGAGGCAGGAGGTGAACGCGGAGCAGGTGAGGATGCACAGGGTGTTCCACGGGAGCGGGGCGGACTTCGACGCTTTCGACCACAGCCACATGGGCGAGGGCGAGGGCGCGCAGGCGTACGGCTGGGGCAGCTACGTGACCGAGGTAGAGGGGGTGGGAATGGAGTATGCCCAGATTAAAAAAAATACGGTAGATTATGTGGGGGGTCGCAGAAGAGATGAAGATAAAGACTCACCTTTTAATGTGGCTTTAAATGCTATATATAATGGACTTCGAAGAAATGATGATTTTGACAGTGCAAAGGAAAGACTTTTACGAGAGTATGAGACGCTTGCCGAAAATACAGAAAAGGCATTTGAAAGAACTAATAACCAAATTTATAAAGAAGAGGCAGAGTTTTATCGGAGTGTAGCCGAGCATGTAAGGGGTTTTGAGAGAAAGGACTTTGAGATTGAAGTACCCAGTAAGTACCTCTACACTGTTGAAATTCCCGAGGACAACGGGGGCAATTACTTGAAATGGGAAGGGAATTTGGGCACGGAAGAGGCGAAGAGGCTGCGTGAGGCTTTGGAGAAGGAGGTGCTGGCGAGAGACGAGGAGGGTGCGTACAGTGGGAACGAGAAGGAGTTGAGGAGTGAGCTTGAAAAGGCGGTGCGCGAGGGTGTGACGGGAAACGGTGTGTACGGCACGGTGAGTGATTATCTTGGCGGTGCCAAGGAGGCGAGCGAGTGGCTGCATTCGATAGGATATGCGGGCATCAGATATCCTGTCGGTGCGATGAGCGGCGGCAACAAGGAGGGGAAGAGCAACTATGTCATTTTCGACGAGGGGGACTTGGAGATTACGGACAAGGTGAAGTTTTTCCGCACGGAGAGCGGGGAGGCTTACGGCTTCACGATGGGGGGCAAGATATACCTTGACCCGCGCATTGCAACGGCAGAAACGCCTATCCATGAGTACACGCACTTATGGGCGGCAGCGTTGAGACAGGCCAACCCCAAGGCATGGGAGCAGTTGAAGAGCGAGCTGGAGAAAGACAAGGACTTGATGGCTTATGTGCAGCGGTTGTACCCCGAGCTGGAGGGCGACGAGCTGATGGACGAGGTGTTTGCCCATTTCAGCGGCAGGCGCGGAGCGGAACGGCTGAGAGCCGAGCAGGTTCGCATGGAGGGCGAGACACGGAGCCTTGTGGGCAAGGCAAAGGTGATTGCTATGTTCGAGACGCTGAGGGACGCTTTGAGGCGGTTCTGGAACACGGCGAGGGACTTGTTCGCCGGCAGGACGAGGGGTATTGGGAAGATGAGCGCGGAGGACTTTGCTGATATGGCGTTGGCTGACTTGGTGGGAGGTTTCAAGCCGGATAGAGGCGATAGAGTTGATAGAAGCGATAGAGAGAGGGATGATGGTATCCAATATGAGAAAGTGGGCGGTGACGAAAATGACAATAGAGCGGTAACTATTATTGGAGCGGAAAAGGAACACGGCTTTGCAAACTTTGGCGAGGCTCGTAAGTGGGCGAAAAAGAATATTGTTGGAGAGTATAATAACCCCGAAATAGGTGGTGTCAATATCAGCGGAACAGCCATTGACAAATACCTAAGCGAGAAAGCCGTGAGCAAGAGCGACAACAAAGACGTTCATCTTTCTGCCCTTAAGGTTATGCCGAGCATTATAGAGAACTCTATTGTTGGGGAGGTGCATAATGACCGTGAAGGTGACTCAAATATCAGAGACATTGTGAGGTTGTATGGAGCCATAGATATAGATGGGAAGACATACAGAGTGAAAACCACTGTCAAACGGTACAACGACGATGCAGTCAAGACGAAAGCCTACAGCTACGAGGTAACAGAAATCGAGCTGTTGGAAGGCTTTAGTGGAACACCGCATACACAGAGTGCTGACTTTGTTCCCACATCCAACAACTCGATTTCGGCTGCAAAATTACTAAAAAATATTGAGAAATCGTATGATAAGGGGAAAAAACTTTTAGACGAGAGTGGCAGTGAGTTGGAAGACAGCGATGTGCGTTTCCGTGGGGAGGAGGAGCCTGTGTTCTACTCCAACGCCAGGTGGGCCGTGGAGAACATCAAGCAGGAGCGGGCGACACCGGAGCAGTGGGTGAAGATGATAGAGAAGCAGGGCGGCATGAAAGCGGGAGAGGACAAGTGGCTTGGCTTGAGTGAGTGGCTGAAAGGCAGCGATGCCAAGACGCTGACGAAAGGCGAGGTGCTTGACTATATCCGTGCCAACGAGATACAGGTTGAAGAGGTGGAGTATGGGGATTACGCTGATGATGCAGACTTAGAATTGTTGAAACAGGAATACGACCAATGGCTGCATGATGAAGGCTATGACTATGCACAAGAGCGTTTGATTGAACGGTTTGGCGACGATGCAACTATTGCATTTACTGACGTAGGCGGTGAGTTGGAGATTGCCGATTCGGAAGCTGCGGCGGCATTGCTCGGAAAAGAAATGCCTATCAACTCCACCCGTCTTGAATACACCACCGAGGGACTTGACAACAAGCGTGAAATTGTCTTGACCGTGCCGACTATCGAGCCGTGGAACGAGCATGACGAGGTGCATTTTGGCGAGGCTGGCGGTGGCCGTGCGGTGGCGTGGGTGCGCTTTGGAGAGACCACAGACGCGGACGGAAAGCGTGTGCTTGTGATTGACGAGATACAGAGCAACAGACACCAGGAGGGGAGAGAAAAGGGGTATAAGAGCGCGGAATTGCAAAAGAAAATTGCAAGAATGGACGAACTGAACTTCAAAATGGGCACCAGTGAGGGTATTTCTAATGAGGAATACGAAGAGTTAATGCAGTTGCGTAGCGAGGGAATAGGACAACAGAGCAGAGAAAAGTCGCAAGCCGTTCCCGACGCACCCTTTGAAAAGAACTGGCACGAGGTGGCGATGAAGCGGATGCTGCGTTTCGCAGCCGAGAACGGCTACGACAAGGTGGCTTGGACTAAGGGCGAGCAGCAGGCGGAGCGGTACGACTTAAGTAAAGAAATACGCGAAATTAAAATACGCAAAGATGGTCGAACCACACCAGAAGGAGAGGCATTGTATGAAGTATATACATATGACAACAATACGGATGGAGAAATTGCAGGGGCTTCGGGAATGTTCAATGCCACTCGTTTAAAAGAAACATTTGGCAAAGAATTGGCTGAGCGTCTTGAAAATGTTGCAAAAGAAAGCCAATCTAACGGTGCATGGGATAATTGGGGAAGCATTAACGGAGACGGTCTGCGTATCGGTGGCGAGGGGATGAAAGGCTTTTACGACCATATATTGCCGCGTTTCATGGATAAGTACGGCAAGAGGTGGGGCGTTAAGACAGGCGAGGTGGAGTTGCCGAACATTGGCGAAAACGGCCTTACGATGTGGAGCGTGGACGTTACGGACGATATGCGCGAGAGCGTGATGCGGGGACAGCCGCTGTTCAGGCTGCGGGAGGACGAGGCTCCGACAAAGACAGGCACAGGCTACAAGGTGTTTGTGCTGAAGGACGGGAAGCTGTACCCGCCGATGGTGGCGAACCCCAACGGGGAGGCAACGCCTGTCGGGGTATGGCTTGACGCTGACGCCGCACCCGTTGTCGGAGAGAGCAAGACGGGCAGGCCGCAGGTGAAAGCGGGCGGCAAGGGTACGCAGGGCGGCAGCGGGCAGTTGGCATACAGGCCCGGCTGGCACCTCGGCACGATACCCTACGCACTGCAATTCAACCGCAAAAACCCCGAGACGGGGGAGAAAGACCTGTTCCCCGCCAATTTCGTGTGGGCAGAAGTGGACTATGCCGACGATATAGACTATCAAGAGGAGGCGAGAGCCGAGGGCGTGAATGCGAGCGGGAAGTACCAGCATTCGTTGGCCGGCTTGAAGCGTGTACCCGTGAACGGCAGCTATATGTACCGCACCAATCCCGACCCGAACACAGACCCGTGGATTATCACAGGCGCTATGAGGGTAAGACGTATCTTGAAGCCGAGCGAGGTTGATGAGATGGTGAGGGCGGCAGGACGAGAGCCACAGAAACGGCAGGAGGGCGCAATCACCGATGCACAGATTGACGAACTGAACGACAAGATAAATTCAAGACTGCGCGAGGGCGGCGAGGAAGCCAACGCGGGCGAGTGGTACGACAGAAACAGCGTGGAGCGTATAGGCGAGTTTGCAGGGTACACACCCGTGCAGGTGGAGCGGATGAGAGAGCGGCAGGAGGAGTCGGCACGGAGGCAGTTCCGCGAGACGGCTGAGAAGTTGCACCTGGGTGACAGGATTACTTTTGTAGATACGATAGATGAGATAGAGGGGATGGACGAGAGGACACGGGAGGCACGGAGGAGGAAGAAGGGGTGGTACGACCCACGGACGGGGAAAATCGTTATCATCTTGGACAACCACCGGAGCATGGACGATGTGATGAAGAGCATACTGCATGAGGGCGTGGCACACCACGGACTTCGGCAGATGTTCGGCAAGCATTTCGACAGGTTCCTAGAAAACGTGTATGAGACTGTATCGCCGGAGATACGCGAGAGGATTGACGAGATGGCGAAGAAACACGGCTGGGACTTCCGCGAGGCCACGGAGGAATACCTTGCCATGCTTGCCGAGGACACGGAGTTTGAGAAGCCCGAAAATCAGAGCTGGTGGAAGCAGGTGAAGGCGTGGTTTATTGACTTGCTGCATAAGATTGGCTTTAAATTGCACGATGCGTACGACACTATCACGGACAACGAGCTGCGTTATATCCTTTGGCGGAGTTATAAGAACCTGGTGAACCCCGGGCGTTACAACAGCGTGGTGGAGGAGGCAAAGGACATTGCCAAGCAGTATGAGCTGAAAGTGGGAGAGTATGCGGAGGATGCAGCCGAGTATGCACAGCGCGATGCGGAGTACATGGAGGCCGTTGAGAGCGGGGACATGGAAAAGGCACAGCGTATAGTGAACGAGGCGGCGAGGAAGGCGGGGTATACCGTAGAGGCGTACCATGGCACTACGAACGGCAGGTTCACTGTGTTCGACAACGCGAAAGGCAAGAGCCTTAGTGCGGTGCCGTACAACAACCTGCATGCTTTCACATCGTCGAAAAATGTGGCTGACTCATATAGGATGGATACTTCCAGCAGAAAGCCCAAGACGGGAGAGAAGTTTGGAGCGACCACGCAGGAGGTGCAGCACACGTCGAGGATTAATATCCAAAAGGCCACGAAGAAAGACCTTGGCCTATACGCAAAGGGGAAGATGAGCGAGGATGAGATGCGGGGGAAGTATGGCACTATTGAGGAGTACGGCATTGTAGACCCCAGTGGGCAGTGGCGTTACTACCCCACAGAGGCAGAGGCAGAGGCAAGGCTGAAGGAGTATGCAGAGGGCGAGTATTCGGAGGGGCAGGAGAATATGCATGTGTTCTTGGATTTAGGGGACAAGTATGAGTACGATGCCCACGGCGGGACGTATAGGGATGCTATAGACGGGATAGCGGAAGAGAATCCCAATATGGCGAGTGTCGGCAGGGATGACGAGGGCAACTGGAGAGGGAGATTAGAAGAGGACTTGGACGGCTATGACTCAATTGTGATACGGAACGTGGAGGACAGCGGCTCTGGATACAAGGGTGAGGAGTCGGATGTGTACTTTGTGAAAGACCCGAACAGAATCAAGAGTGCCGACCCCGTGACGTATGACGATGCGGGCAACGTGATACCGCTGAGCGAGAGGTTTAACAAGCGGAACGGCGACATACGGTATGAGAAAGGGGGCAAACGAGAGAGGACCACAGCCGAAAAAGAGGTGGATAAGATCACGCATGAGGAAAACGGAGTGTTGTACCACAAGGCTATGGAGATGCAAGCCGACTTCATTGCGAGGACAGGTACAATGCCGTTGGAAATGGGTGTATTTACAGACAAGCACTTTGTAATTGTAAATAATGTGTCGGAAGGCAATATTACAGCTGTTCGTGCGTTTGATATAGAGAAACAGCAAAAAGAAACCACAGATGCAGTTAAGGAAATCTATAGACGATATACCGATGCTGGACTTTCAGAAGACAGTCGCCGAGTTATTGAAGAATTTGGGCGTATCTATGGAAATGGCGCAAGGAATAATCTTAGCCGTGAGCTCGGACAAATGGCTGATAGGGGAGTTCATGCTGTGGGTGAACGACAACAATCCGACCGAGGAGCAGATAATGCACTGGATAGTGGAACACACGTAGCCGACGACGGCGGGGTGCGTTTCCGCGGGGAGGATGGGGAGGATTTGCGTTTCAGGCTGCGTGAGGACGAGGAGCCGACAAAGACAGGCACAGGCCACAAGGTGTTTGTGCTGAAAGACGGGAAGCTGAACCCCCCGATGGTGGCGGACCCGGGGTGGGAGTCTACACCGGTAAAAAGAGTTCATTACGAAGAAACGGGCTATGGAGAATGGGGCCTATGTATGCTGAGGGTGAACCTGGTGAGTTGATGCCCAATTGATAACCTTCAATATGAGAATCTGACCACGAATGTCACTAATCTCACCAAATATTAATCGTATTACTGAGGTATGGCAAGGGGGGAAGAAAACATGAGTCTTCGTGTATCCTTTGTCCGTTAGCCATTTGTTATTCATTTGCTTACTGCTTGTTCTCCTACCTATGATGGCATAACAAGAGATGGACAAACGATAAAACTATTGACATTCAAATTTGATACAACTAAAGTTTGACAAGTCATTTTTTCCTTCAAAAGGTGATACCTTCATCCACCCCTATTGTCATTGTCATCGTCATCATGTCCCACTTTACTTCTTGGAGTTGCTTTGGCTTGGCAAAGAAAGAGAGGTCAGTACAACGAGGTGCCGCTTTTTTTTTCTAAAAGTGGCACCCTAAATTTTGCCCTTTGTCGGTATAATTGTATTAGACGGCCTGCAGCACCCGCTACAATCACACGCCGTGCCTTCGCCGTGCCTTCGTCGTGTATTCGTTACCAGAGACGAAAACAGGGCGAAGCCAGGAACAAGGCAGACAGCCTCCAGCACTAAACAACCCGCCTTAGGAAAGGGAAAAAGGAGACAAAAGCGTATGGAGAAAAAACGGGTCGGGGTGCAGGCCTGTGTTTAACTTGTCAACCGTTGGTCGGTCATATATTGCATAAGAGCCATGAGAAATAAGGGGCTATTTATCAAGAATTTGAGAATTAGAGAATTAGTATATTTCACACTTTGAATTAAATAAGATTTTAAGACTGTCATTTCAAGCTATTAATAGAACCCACCTTAAAGGAGTAACAATGCGGTTTATTGAAAACAAAGAAATGTATTCTACGCTACGCCGCCGAAAGTCGACAGGACTTTCTTCATTATTTCTATTTTATTTGTATCTTTGCAGACGATTATTAACCACAGGGGTCCTTGATAACCCCCTTTAACAAAACAAGATAATGCAAAAAAAGAGTCAACAGGTGAGCCTTCTTTTTGCCGTAATGGCTACGTTGTTCACCACCTGCCTGATGGCAGCAAACCTATTTGCCTTGAAACAATTCAGTTTCGGGCCAGTGAATTTTACAGGTGCCTTATTGGTGTTTCCCCTCAGCTATATCATCAACGATGTGGTGGCCGAGGTGTGGGGTTTTGGACGTGCAAGAATGCTGATATGGACGGCTTTCGGGATGAACTTCCTGTTTGTGATGCTGGGTGCGGCAGTGGACGCCCTGCCGGGTGTGGGCGAGAATGTGGAGAGCTTTCATTCCATTTTCGGACTGGCCCCGAGGGTGGCCGTGGCATCGTTTTTGGCTTTTTTGGTGGGCTCGTTTATGAATGCCGCAGTGATGTCGAAGATGAAGGTGTGGAGCAATGGCCGATGGTTTGTGCTGCGCGCAGTGGCAAGCACGTTGGCTGGCGAGCTGTGCGACTCGGTGATTTTTTTCCCCATTGCGTTGGCGGGAATAGTGCCCTGGGAGTTGATGCCTAGCTTCGTGCTTTGGCAGGTGGGGCTGAAGACGACTTACGAGCTGGTGGTGCTGCCCATCACGGTGCGCGTGGTGCGTGCTGTGAAAAGGAAAGAGGAGATAGACGTGTATGATAAAGATATTAAGTACAATATTTTCGGAAGTAAGAAGAAAAAGCTCAGCTAGTTGAGAGATAGCTCAGCACGACTCGCGTATTTAACAGAAGACCCAATTAATAACAAACCAAATATGGACAGAACGAAGGATAACCTGCAACAGCTTGGCCACAAGGTAGAGTACAGCACCGACTATGCACCCGAGGTGCTGGAGACGTTTGAGAACATGCATCCCGACCACGACTACTGGGTGGAGTTTCTCTGCCCGGAGTTCACCACGCTGTGCCCCATTACGGGACAGCCCGACTTTGCTGAGATACGCATTATGTATATCCCCGACCACCGTATGGTGGAGAGCAAGAGTTTGAAACTGTATCTATTCTCGTTCCGCAACCACGGCGACTTCCACGAGGACTGTGTGAACACGATAATGAAGGACTTGGTGAAGCTGATGGAGCCGCGCTATCTGGAGGTGAAGGGCATCTTCACCCCCCGCGGCGGCATCGCCATACACCCTTATGCCAATTACGGCAAGCCCGGCACCCGCTACGAGCAGCTGGCACAGCACCGCATGGAGAACTACCGGCTGTAGCATTATGGCTGCCTTTATCACCATCTTTACAATTGTAGCAATCTACATCATTATGGGATGGATAATAACACCGCTGGCAACCAATCTATTGCGAAAATACGGCAGATGTGGTGGCGGAGGGCTGTCTTCGTTGGAAGAGATAAGGAGATTACGAGGCTTGATTAAAGACCCACGCACATCAAAAAAAAATGCCAAATGGGCAAAATTCTATTATGCCTACCAGACGTGGGGCTTCGGAGCCATAGCCTTGCTTATTATCATAATGTGGGTATGCATCGCCTTGCATTGGATAGAATAGGAAAGTATTTTATCTTTAATCATATTTTATATTTTAAAATCCAATATACAAATATTATTTCGTATCTTTGCAGTTTCACAACCAACATTGTTGGTGGCGTAATCTGTTATTGCACAAAGGATAACTGAAGAGAACTATGGATTATAACTTTTCCGAAATCGAGCCCAAGTGGCAAAAATACTGGCGCGAACACCATACGTATCGCTGCTCGAACGACTCCGACAAACCCCATTTTTATGTCCTCGACATGTTCCCCTACCCTTCGGGGGCAGGCCTGCATGTGGGACATCCGCTGGGATATATTGCCAGCGACATCTTTGCCCGTTACAAGCGGCTGCGGGGTTTCAACGTGTTGCACCCGATGGGATATGATGCCTATGGCCTGCCCGCCGAGCAGTATGCCATCCAGACGGGGCAGCATCCTGCCATCACCACGGAGAAGAACATAGCCCGCTATCGTGAGCAGCTGGACAAGATAGGTTTCAGCTTCGACTGGGAACGTGAGGTGCGCACCTGCGACCCCGGCTATTACAAATGGACGCAGTGGACATTCATACAACTCTTCAACCACTACTATGATACCGACCTTGACAAGGCCATGCCCATAAGCCATCTGATTGAGCAGTTGGAGAAGGGTGAGGCGACCACTCTGGGCGACAAGCAATGGAATGAGATGTCAGACGCAGAGCGCCAGGACTATCTGATGAACTTCCGCCTAGCCTATCTGGCCGACATACCGGTGAACTGGTGTCCTGAGCTGGGAACGGTACTGGCCAACGACGAGGTGGTGAACGGCCTCAGCGTGCGCGGCGGCTATCCCGTAGAGCGCAAGCTGATGCGCCAGTGGAGCCTGCGCATCACCGCCTACGCACAACGGCTGGTGGACGGACTGAACGAGGTGGAATGGACTGACAGTCTGAAGGAAATACAGCGCAACTGGATAGGACGTAGCGAGGGCGCGGCGGTGTGGTTTCCGCTAGCCAAAAGCGAGGCCACACGCCCAGAAGAGATACTGATGGGCCAGATAGAGACCCGTGAGGAGACTTCGTTTGAGATATTCACTACACGACCCGACACCATCTTTGGTGTGACATTCATGGTGCTCTGCCCCGAGCACGAGATGATAGAGCGCATCACTACCCCCGAACAGCGACAGGAGGTGGAAGCGTATGTCACCTGGGCAAAGAACCGTTCGGAACGCGAACGCCAAGCAGAGGTAAAGAAGGTGAGCGGTGTGTTTACCGGAGCCTATGCCATCAACCCGCTGACCAGCGAACGCATACCTATATGGGTAAGCGACTATGTGCTGGCAGGCTACGGCACCGGAGCCATCATGGCGGTGCCGGCACACGACAGCCGCGACTTTGCTTTCGCACGTCATTTCGACCTGCCCATAAGGCAGGTGGTGGCATTGGAACCCGACCAACTCACCGACCCCTCGACATGGACCGAGAGCCTCGATGCCAAAACGGGCTACAGCGTGAACAGTCGTTTCCTCACAGGTATGAAGGTGAAGGATGCCATAAATGCAGCCATCGACAAGATTGAAGAGATGGGCATTGGCAGACGCACAGTGAACTATCGTCTGCGCGACGCCATCTTCAGCCGCCAACGCTATTGGGGCGAGCCTTTCCCCATTTATTATAAAAACAACCGGCCCTATACCCTGCCCGAGGAATGCCTGCCGCTGTTACTGCCTGAAGTGAGAGATTTTAAGCCGACCGCTTCTGGCGAGCCTCCCCTGGGGCATGCCGAGGTGTGGGCATGGGACGAAGCGAACCGCCGTGTGGTGGAGACCTCGAAGATAGACAATGAGACCGTATTCCCTCTGGAGCTGAGCACCATGCCTGGCTTTGCCGGCTCAAGCGGATACTATCTGCGATATATGGACCCCCACAACGACAACGAATATTTCAGCCACAAGGCAGTTGACTATTGGCAGAATGTGGACCTCTACGTAGGTGGCGCAGAGCATGGCACCGGCCACCTTATCTATGCCCGTTTCTGGAATAAGTTCCTCTACGACATAGGAATAAGTGTGAAGCAGGAGCCTTTCCAGAAGTTGGTGAACCAAGGCATGATACAGGGTCGAAGCAACTTTGTGTATCGCAGCAAGGAGGACAACAACCTGTTTGTTTCGAAGAATATTGCCGGACGCGAAGAGAGGACAGTGCCTATACATGTGGACATCAACTTAGTGAGCAACGACATCTTGGATATTGAACGTTTTCGCCAATGGAGGCCAGAGTTTGCCGATGCCCGCTTTGAGCTGGAGGACGGTAAATATGTGTGCGGATGGGAGATAGAGAAGATGTCCAAATCGATGTATAATGTGCAAAACCCCGACGACCTGGTGGCTCGCTACGGGGCAGACACACTGAGACTGTATGAAATGTTTTTGGGTCCTGTAGAACAGGCCAAGCCGTGGGACACCAACGGCATTGAGGGTGTGCACCGATTCTTGAAGAAGTTTTGCAAGCTGTTCGACCTGCGCACCAGCGCAGCAGCCGACAAGGCCCAACTGAAAATATTGCATCAGACAATTAAAAAGATTACCGACGATATAGAGCGATTCTCGTTCAACACCTCGGTGTCGACGTTTATGATTTGCACCAACGATTTAAGCGGTCAGAAGGCTGTGAGCAATGAGGTGTTGGACAAGCTGGTGGTGCTACTGGCACCCTTCGCACCCCATATTGCCGAGGAGTTGTACCACCTGCTGGAGCACGAGGGCAGTGTGTGTGATGCCGAGTGGCCCAGCTACGACCCTGCCATGCTGGTGCAGGACACGTTTACCTACCCCGTGTCGTTCAACGGCAAGATGCGCCTCACGCTTGAACTGCCCAACGGCATCAGCCAAGAGGAGGCAATAAAGGCTGTGAAAGCGGACAGCCTGGCACAGAAATGGCTCGACGGCAAGGAGCCTAAGCGGGTCATCTTTGTGCCCAACAAGATTATCAATATCGTTGTTTGATAAGTCGGATGACAAAAGTAGCAACTTGCATATATGCTATTCAAGAGGTATTAGTTTTTAATCATTCTCAATTTATAAAAGATGCTTAGCCGCCATTTCTTACGCTCGAAGGTGCTGCAACAATTCTATGCCTGCACTGTAGACCCTGTCGACATCACCATTGCCGAACGTAACTTTAAACACAACATACATCGTCTCAACGACCTAGGTACCATTCAGATTGCGGCATTGCT
The DNA here is from genome assembly GCA_017428115.1 of Bacteroidales bacterium. Taxonomy (GTDB): domain Bacteria; phylum Bacteroidota; class Bacteroidia; order Bacteroidales; family P3; genus Colimorpha. Next base: position 40,460 of record JAFRRK010000078.1, read on the forward strand.
GCACTTTGTTGAGGTGGCCGCCCACACCATGGACGAGGCCCAGCACAAATTCCTTCCCACCGAGGAGGAACGTAACCCCAACCGTCGGTTGGTCAACAATATATTCATTTGTCGACTGGCCGATAACTACGATTTGCGACGCCATATTGAGGAGAGTCATGTGAATTGGAGCGGAGTGGACTACGATGAGATATTCCACCAGGCCTATTTGGGAATCACCAAGCATTCAGAATACAAGAGCTACCTGACCACGGAAGCGACATTTGAAAACGACCAGAAGTTTGCCCTCAAACTTTTCAAACATCTGATGAATCAGGAATCACTTCGCGACCCGATACAGTCGCAGAGTCTATTGTGGGACGATGATTTCGACCAGATAGCCCAATATAATTTTATGATGTTGAAGGCACTGGACAACACGCTCGACGAGGCCACGCCAATACCCTTGATGCAGGACGAACGGTACGAAAAGGATGCCGATGCCTATGAATTTGCCCATCACCTGCTATTGGTCACCCTGCGCCATGGAAACGAGGTGGAGGCGATGATACGCAAAAATCTACGGGGATGGGATTTCGACCGCATTGCATTTATGGATGTACTACTGCTGAATATGGCGGTGGCCGAGCTCACAGAGTTTCCCTCAATTCCCGAAGGAGTTACCGTAGACGAATATATCGAGCTGTCGAAGGAGTTTAGCACCGAGCGCAGCCGTTTGTTTATCAACGGCATCCTCGATAAATTCATCATCGAGCTACGTTCTGCAGGCCGCATTAACAAAACCGGTCGAGGCCTGATAGACCCCAGTCTGCTCGACGACCTTGACAGCCAAGAATATCCAACAGAATAACACCACCACCCATGAAGCATAGGATTGTCACTCTAATACTACTGTCGATAGTGATTGCCTCGTGCAACCACAATGCCTCGCAAGGCGACATCGACGTAGACCTGATTCAGAACCCCAACAGTGCCTCGGGCTATGACGCCTCAGCCCCAATGCCAGTGATGGCATTCGACTGCGACCTGCATGACTTTGGGCGCATCAGTCAGGGCGAAAGTATATCATACAGCTTCCACTTTGTCAACAAAGGACAACGCGACTTGGTAGTCAGCGGCTGCTCAGCCACATGTGGATGCACAGTGGCAGACTATCCTCGTGGACGCATAGCACCCGGAGGAGAAGGTTATATCACCGTCACCTTCAATTCGCAAGGCAAGATAGGGCAACAATATCAAGAGGTGACGGTCAGTTCGAACGCCCAGCCTTCGAAAAATGTGCTCAAGATAGTGGCACAGGTGGCAAATTAATAGTAAAGAAACAAGGAACAACAACAATCACTTAATAATAAAGACATCAAATGAACAACACCCTTTTCGTTCTACTACAAGCAGCCCCCGCACAAGGAAATGGCGGAAACAGCATGCTTATCTGGCTCATACTCATCTTTGTGGTGATGTGGCTACTAATGATTCGTCCGCAACAGAAACAGGCCAAGAAGGAGCGCGAATTTCGTGCCGGACTAAAAAAAGGCGACCGTGTAAGCTTCAGCGGAGGCATATACGGCAAGGTTCATGAGGTGGCAGAGCACACAATCGACGTGGAAATATCGAACGGTGTTGTAGTCACTGTTGAAAAATCGATGGTGCAACCTCTCCCCCAACAACAGAACGAGACAAAAAAATAAGCAATCGGCCGAATATCTAAGCACGACTATCTACAAATAGCATTTGAAACAACATGTTCCGCCATCGCTCATTCTGGGTCATACTACTGATCACTGCCATAGTGTGGCTGGGAGTTACCATGTCAGAACATGACGACTACCCTTTGCAAGTAAAGATTGAATGGACGGGATTTGACACAGCACGCTACGTGGTGACTCACGCCGACACATTGCTACCTCTCACCATCAAATCCAATTGTTTCCTTGCTATCGGGCGATACAACACTGTTAGACATCGGCCTTATCGGATTGTTACGAGCGGCGACACAGTCATCAAAGTAGGCGATGCACTCTTTGACAACCTATTGAGGCAATTTTCCTTTCATGGCACCCATGGAATAAAAAGCAATTTAGAGACACTATCTATCAGCATCGAGGAGCGGCAGCGCAAAGGGTTCGTTCCACAGCTGCGCAATGTGGAGTTCTCTTTTGCCGAACAGTGTGGACTGGCAGGAGAACCCGTCATTAAACCCGATACCGTTTGGCTGTATGGCGACACTGCCACGCTTAAGAGTATATCCGAAGTGGTCACCAGCCCAGCCCGCCTAACCCAGCTCAACGACACCAGCCTTATAACCCTTGCGCTTGACCCTGTGTGGCTGCGACATCCACAGCTCCATTGCTCCACCGACAGCGTACACCTTTTCCTACCCATCGACCGCTATGTAGAAAAGACCCTCACCGTACCTGTCAGTTTCGAAAGTGGTGACAAACAACTACAAGTGCGCCTTCACCCCGAAAGGGTAGATATAACCCTGTGGGTACCTGTTAGGGAGTACGACAACATCACTGCAGACATGGTGCATCTGACTGTGGACTATAGTCCGGGCGATAAATCTCAGAGCCTACCCGTTCGCGCCACCCTATTCCCCGCGGGCACCCGTGTCAAGCAAATATCACCCTCCACCATCCAATATGTCATCATCTACTAGACCTCTCCTTGTCGCCCTCACAGGGGGCATAGGCTGCGGCAAAACCACCGTACTACACCATTTCCAACAGCTGGGGATCCCTTGCTTTGTTGCCGACCAAGTGGCAGGAAACTATTATACACAGCCCGACTTCCTCAAACAGATTCGCTCATTATTCGGCGACCAAGTATTCCAGCCCAATGGTGATGTCGACAAACTCGCCATAGCACGGATTGTATTCTCTGACACCCATGCACTAGCTCGTCTCAACGCACTGATACATCCTAGAGTATGGGAAGATTTCCAACGCTTTGTGCAGTCCAACAGTCTCGCCCCATATGTCATCTTTGAGAGTGCCATAGCCTACGAATATAGCTTCGACAAGATGGTGGACCGCGTAGTATGTGTCTATCTCGAGGAAAAAGAGCGTCTGCGCCGCCTCCAGTTACGCGACCATGCCACACGCGAGCAGCTACAGGCACGCATGAACAACCAACTCAGTGCCGAAGAGAAGATGATGCGTGCCCACTACGTTGTACTCAACTACGAGGGCAACCCTCGCGAACGTCAGGTAAAACACATACATCAGCAACTGATAAACAATCTACACTCCTAGACAATGAAGAAAACCAATGCGGCAAGAATACTTGACACCCACAACATCCCTTATGAACTCATCGCCTACGAGGTAGATGAAAACGATTTAGGCGCCCAGCATGTTGCCGACCAGTTGCACGAGGACCTCCGACAGGTTTTCAAGACGTTGGTGCTACATGGCGACCGTAGCGGACACTTCGTATGTGTAATCCCAGGTGCGGAAGAGGTAGACTTAAAAAAGGCCGCCAAAGTGTCAGGAAATAAAAAATGCGACCTCATCCCCCTGAAAGAACTCTTGCCGCTCACTGGCTACATACGCGGCGGTTGCAGCCCAATAGGTATGAAAAAAACATTTCCGACCTACATACACAACTCAGCCACCCAACATCCTCATATCTACGTCAGTGCTGGAATAAGGGGGCTTCAATTCAAGATTGCCCCCGAGCATCTTATCCAAATCACACATGCCATCCCCTGTCCACTCATAGTCGAATGATGGGGAGAAACACAGTGTAAGGAAAACACAATCTTCCCTCCCCTGCCCCAAAAGGAACACTCTATCGTATACGTCCTCCCTTATAGAAATGTTGGCTCCAATAGCTGTCATCAAGCCGACTGACAATCACGCCACGTGAAGTGGACGAATGTGCAAATAGGCCATCTTTCAGATAGATGCCTACATGCGACACCCTGCCCTTACTATTAGTGAAAAAAATGATGTCGCCTTCTCGCAACTCACTTTTAGTAATAAGCGTCACATCCTTCTGCATATCGTTGGCAACGCGATGCAGATTGCGATTATACACCTCACGGTAGATATGGCCGACGAAAGCAGAACAGTCGACCCCTTGTTTCGTAGTGCCACCATAGAGGTAGGGCGTGCCAATCCACGACTCTACAGCATCATAGAGACGCTCGTTGTCGCCAGGTGCGCGTAGCAACCCCAATGCATTGACGCGTCCCGATGCCATATCTTCGGCCGTATGCGATGGTTGGTATGGCACCTCCGCCACATATTCGTCCACATACAGCTCTCCCACGGTATAGTCCTCCTCTTCCAAATCACGTGAAAGAAAATTGCGTACAGCCTCACACGAACTGAACAGCATCAATGACAAAAAGACGATGCTAATCCTTGATAATATAGATATCCTCATTGTCGCGCTTCATATAGTAATGCTCACGGCCATAAGTTTCTAAGGCATCAATGTTGCCTATCAGCGACTCAGCCTCGGCGCTGTCACGCTTAATATCGTTCTCCAGCAGCTCTATTTCCCTATTCAGCTCAGCCACATCCCTCTTTAATTTGTGGGTGACGAGCACATTGTTCTCACCCAAGAAAAAAATGAAGAGAAGAAAAATCAGCGTGACTGCGACATACTTGTTGCGCACCACCTTCCAAACAGCTAATAGTATTCGTTTCATTTTCATATCATTGGTATGTTTGTATTATTTAACCTTTAGACGCTGTCCTTCTCGGATACGGTCGGACTTAAGTCCATTCAGTTTCTTAATCTTCGACACCGTGGTGCCATGTTTGGAAGCGATAGACGTGAGCGTCTCGCCTCGACGCACCCTGTGGTAAGAGCTCGTCTGGGAATGCTTGCGGCTACTCCGATGGTTGACAGCCGGGCGCGACTCGTCGGTAGGAACAGCAGGCTTAACAGCCACCGTTCTGCGTCCAAGCGAGTCCTCTGATGCCAAGAAGATAGAATCGGCCCAACGAATCAGGTCTCCCATCTTATCCGTAGGCACACATAGTGGATATGAATTGCCCTCACCTGGTATCATATCGATGCGATACTGGGGATTAAGGGTACGCAACTCGTCCATTTCAATGCCAGTATATTTGTTCACGTAGGTAAACAGCATATTGCGCTCCACCATGATAGTGTCGGTTCGCAGGGGGATAGTTACGCGCCTAGGGTGCAAACCATGTTCCGGATAATAATTCATGATATAAGTGGCAGCAATAAAGGCAGGTATATACCCTCTCGTTTCGCGTGGCAGGTATGGATAAATCTGCCAAAAATCGCGCTTGCCTCCCGAGCGTGCAATAGCTTTGTTGATATTGCCGGGGCCACAGTTGTAGGCAGCAATGGCCAGATGCCAGTCGCCAAACACATGATACAGGTCGTGAATATAGTGCGCTGCAGCGTCAGTAGACTTGTAGGTGTCCCTCCGCTCGTCAATTATTGAATTGACTTCCAACCCATAGTTCTTGCCTGTGGTGTACATAAACTGCCAAAGGCCCGCCGCACCCACACGCGAAGTGGCCAGCGGATTCATGGCCGACTCGACGATAGTGAGATGTTTCAGCTCCTCGGGCACATCGTAGCGCGCCAGTGCCTCCTCAAAAATAGGATAGTAGAACTCCGACAGCGTAAGCATCACATCCAAGCGCCCACGCATACGGTTAAGATACATCCGTATATACGACCGCACCTCGGAATTGAAAGTCATGGGAATAACCGTGTGTAGGGCACGCAGCCTGTGGGCTATCACACTGTCTGGTATTTGGTCAAAAGCATAGTCAGCGTTGATATTGGCACGATGCCGATGTGTGGAGGCAGCATACTTGCTGATAACATAGCTATTTAGCAAACTATCATAGTTAGATACAAACTGGTCGGCCATATCAGTAGCCTCGGCATTGTTAGTATGATGCTGCGCCTGCACACATGTGGGCAGCAACAACAAGAACACAACACCTATATAGCAAAAACCTTTCATATATAGTCCTTTCTATTAATTCGAATAAATATATTTTAGTCTGCAAAAATACGCAAAAAATCCTGCATAGCAAATAATAAGATATCACAAATTATCAACAACCATTTTTTATTATACCACAACACATTGACGACAAAAACATTAACAGACTAATGCACCTTTATAAGAATTTTTTCAAAGCAACAGTGACTGTGGAATGGTTTTTTTTGCGTATTTTTGCAGCCGAAAAGAATAACAACAAAACAACACCCTATATCATGGAAATCAACATCACAGAAGAAAATTTCAAACAAGTGCTTGCCGACAATCCTGTTGTCATGGTAGATTTTGGCGCCACCTGGTGCGGTCCCTGCAAGGCTCTCGCCCCCATCGTCGAAGAAATAGCCAACGAATATGAAGGAAAGGCCGCCATCTGCAAAGCCGACGTGGAGGAATGCCCCACTATCGCTGCCCAGTATCGCATCCGCAACGTCCCCACAGTCCTCTTCTTCAAAAATGGCGAACCAAAAGACAAAAGTGTCGGACTGGTGCAGAAGAGTACCCTCACCGATAAAATCAACGCCCTGCTATAAACATCTTTTAGTCTGACTAATCCTATTAGTCCGACATCCGTGGATTTCGAACTAGAGAAATACAAATCGCTGGACTTCTTTGCACGCCAGATTGTGGAAGGTTTCCTCATCGGGCTGCATAGAAGTCCTTTTCATGGCTTTTCAGTCGAATTTGCAGAACATCGCCAATACACCGTCGGCGAATCCACACGCAATATCGACTGGAAACTTTATGGGCGTACCAACAAGCTATTCCTCAAACGCTTTGAAGAGGAAACCAACCTTCGCTGCCAGCTAGTGGTCGACCACAGCAGCTCCATGCTGCTACCCCTCGAAGGACACAACAACATCGACCATCCCAACAAGCTCACCTTTGCCTGCTATGCCTCAGCCGTACTCAGCGAGCTGCTCCTCAAGCAACGCGATGCCTTCGGCCTCACCCTATTGAGCAACGGCATCGACCTGCAGACCGATGCACACAGCAGTCGGGTGCATCAAAAATACCTGCTCGAAATACTCGAAAAAGAACTACGCCAAGAGCCCAAGCCCTCACTCCAATCCCCCACCTCAACCCATATTGCCGAGGCACTGCACCTCACCGCCGAACGACTCCACCGTCGTTCGCTAGTGGCCATCTTCACCGATGCCCTCGTAACCCCCGACGAACACGACCCCATGATGGACGCACTACGACACCTGCGACATTGCAAGCACGAGGTCATCTTCTTCCACACCCTACACCACGGACACGAGATAGACTTCGACTACACCAATCGCCCCACCGAATTTATCGACCTCGAAAGCGGAAGGCATCTCAAAATCCTTCCCTCCGAAGTGTCACAACGCTATCGCGAACAAATGCTTCGCCTAACCAACGACATCAAACAACACGCCATACGCTACCGTATCGACTATCAGCCAATTGACACCCAACAAGGTTTTCACCAAGTGCTACTGCCCTTCCTTCTCAAACGCAACAGACATGTGTAACCCACCCCCACATGTCCTTTTTTTTTGTTAAAAAAACAACATCACATACAATTATTCAAATAATTTTACTATTTTTGCAAATCGAAAATTGCACACTCATCCCAACGAAAGAATCAACAAAACACAACAATTATTATGAGTAATAAAAAATACACCCTAGTCATCAACCCCGGGGCGACCTCTACCAAGTCCGCCATCTACGAAGGAGAGACTGAGATATTTACAGAGAACCTGTCGCACCCCATTGAAGAAATTCAGAAATTCAAAGAGGTCGCCGACCAGTTCGACTACCGCAAAGACGCCATCCTCGACATGGTGAAACGCCACGGTATCGGCACCGACGAAATAGCCGTAGTCATGGGCCGCGGTGGTCTCACCCGTCCCTGCGAAAGCGGCTGCTATCGTGTCAACGAACTCATGAAAGAAGAATGCCACGCCGGCATACAAGGCAAGCACGCCTGCAACCTCGGTGCCCTCATTAGCGATGCCATCGCTAAAGAAATCGGCCTCGAATGTGCCTACATCGCCGACCCCGGCATTGTGGACGAACGTCCCGACTATGCCAAAATATCTGGCCATCCCATCTTCGACCTCGACCCCAGCCACGAAGGCGTCATCTGGCACTGCCTCAATCAAAAAATGACAGCCAAGCTCTACGCTCGCGAACTAGGCAAACACTATGAAGACCTCAACCTCATCATCGCCCACATGGGCGGCGGCGTAAGCGTGGGCATCCACCAACATGGTCGCTGCGTTGAAGTCAACCGTGCCCTCTGCGGCCTCGGGGCCTTCTCACCCACCCGGTGTGGCAGCATCAACGCCAGCAAACTGATCGAAGTGGCCTGCTCAGGCAAATACACCGAAGCACAGCTCAAAAAATTCGTCACCGCCGAAGGCGGCTTTGTGGCCTACCTCGGCACCAACGATGCCTACGAAGTCGAGAAACGCGCGCTGGCAGGCGATGCCAAATGCCAATTGCTCGTCGACGCCTTCTGCTACCAAGTGTCGCTCGAGATTAGTCGTCTTGCCGCCGTCGTATGTGGCAAGGTCGACGCCATCCTCCTCACCGGAGGCATAGCCTACAGCAAGCCCTGGATGCAAATGATCACCGACCGCATCAGCTGGATTGCCCCCGTCAAAGTGTACAAAGGCGAGAACGAGATGCTCGCCCTCGCCATCTGCGGCAAGGAAATACTCGACGGCATAGAACCCAAAGAATACAAATAATCCATTCATAGGTCGCCCTTCACGGCAACCACAATCCATCAAACTCCATTTTTTCAATAGCCCATTGAAAAAATGGAGTTTAAAAATGAAAAATAAATAACAAATAGTAATATGAAACGAATCATTCTCACCCTTGCAGTCATTGCGCTCGGCTTTGCAGCCAACGCCCAAGATGTCACCATCAAACGTGGCAAAGTCACCATGTCTGAAGCCGACTACCACATGCTCAAGCAGAAAGCCGATGCCTACGAATCAGTCAAAAAAGCCCTCGACGAAACCCTCGCGGCCTACCAAAAACAGCAACAGATGAACGACATGTATCGTCCCATCGAACTCAAAAACTTCAACGACTCAGCCTCCTACGCCATCGGCAAGGACATCTATCAAAGCTGGCTGCGCGACAATCTTGGCATCAACGGCGAGGCAGCCGGACAGTCAATGATTGACTGCTACAAAGGACAGAACGCATGGAATGAAGCCACCATGCGCCCACTGCTGCAACGTTTCCAACAGGAATTCGAAAAACGCCAACAAGCCGAACGTGAGAAAATGATGGCAAGCAAAGACGAGAACATAGCCGCCGGCAAAAAATTCCTTGAAGAAAACGCCCTCAACAAATCGGTCTACCAGACCAAAAGCGGCCTGCAATACAAAATACTCCAAAAAGGCAAGGGCAAGAAACCCACCGCCACCAACAAAGTGCGCGTACACTACACCGGCAAACTGCTCAACGGCACCGTATTCGACAGCAGCGTAGAGCGTGGCGAACCCGCCGAATTCTTCCTCAACCAAGTGATACCAGGCTGGACCGAAGGCCTCCAACTGATGGAAGAGGGTTCCAAATACATCCTCTACATCCCCCACAACCTTGCCTATGGCGAACAAGTGGTAGGCAGCATACCTCCGGGCTCAACCCTCATCTTCGAGGTCGAACTCCTCCAGATTCTGCCCGACAAGCCCCAGCAGAACAACGGCATACAGATGATTCAACGCTAGGAATGAACACTTTTGGCAACCAATTCCGGCTGACCACCTTCGGCGAATCGCACGGCCCTGCTGTAGGCGGCGTCATCGACGGCTGTCCAGCCGGAATTGTTATCGACCACACCTTTATAGAGCATGAACTACAACGTCGCCGTGATGGCGACGACAACACCCCCCAAGGTCTCACCACACGCCATGAGGCAGACCATGTGGAATGGCTCAGCGGACTAATAGACAACACCACCCTGGGCACCCCGCTGTCGTTCATAGTGCGCAACACCGACTGCCGTCCCGAAGACTACGAGCCCTTCCGCCACCTCTGCCGCCCAGGACATGCCGACTACACCTACACTGCCAAATACGGCCTCCGCGACCATCGCGGCGGCGGTCGCGCCTCAGGGCGCGAAACAGTGGCAAGAGTGGTGGCAGGTGCCGTGGCCAAACAGATTCTCAAAGTGAAAGGCATCACCTTCCGCTCCTCACACCACGACCATGAGATACACTGCATCATTGAAGGCGTCGCCGCCGGCATGGGCAACCCCATCTTCGACCGTCTCAACGCGCGCCTTAGCTACGCCATGCTCTCCATCCCCTCCGCCATGGCCTTTGCCATGGGCGACACCCCCGACGCCTTTCGACTATCACAGCAGTCTTTCCCCGACCAGTGGCGACATCTAGGCGAAGGCAACACCCTCACCCACACCAACCACTGCGGCGGCATCCAGGGCGGCATCAGCAACGGCATGCCCATCATCTTCCACATCGGATTCCACCTCCCCCCTACCCTGCCAGTCGAAATGAACTGTCGCGACGCAGAGGGCAACCTCCACACTGTCCCTCCACAAGGCCGCCACGACAGCAACCACCTCAGCCGCCTACCAGTAATAGTAGAAGCCATGGCTGCATTAGTCATCCTTGACATGTCACTACAACAACAAACACCCCACCAACCATGAAACATTTTTCCCTACTATCCACCCTCGCACTCCTCCTGTTGCTGGCCTCCTGCGGCAACAAAGACGAGATAGTTATCGAAGGCACCCTCCAAAACGGAGCCAACAAGGTAATATACATCGAAGAAATGTCGCCCGAATCGCGCATCTTCCTCGACTCCGTAAAACTCGACTCCAAAGGGCACTTCAAATTCCGCTACGCCATGCCCTACAAAACATTTATCAACGTCCACGTCAGCGATGTCGACTACATCGTGCTCCTGCCCGACTTGGGCGAGAAAATAGTGATGCACGGCGACTACAACGCCCTTTCCAACAGCTACGAACTGGAGGGCACCGGCGAGTCGCAGACACTATGGCAGTTGCAAGACTACTCCAACCACGGCACCGAAGTGCTCAAAGACCTGGTGGCCACCGACACCAAAAACCGCCAACTGCTGGCCGACGGCGACATGAGCCAAGAAGAATACGACCACGAACACAGCCTCACCGACTCGCTCTACCTGGCCACCTTCGCCGAGCAACAACAATATGTAGTACACTTTATCGAGGACAACCTAGGCTCACTCACCACACTCATCGCCCTCTACAAACCATTCAACAATCGGCCGCTCATCAACCCTGCCGACAGCTTCGAATTCTACGAGGCCGTGCTAGAAGGTCTGCAACAAGACATGCCCGACAACCCCCATACCCTTCATTTCAAAAACTCAGTGGAGCGCCTCCGCTACCAATATGCCCAATAGCAAGCTCTACTTCATAACCGATGCCCACCTCGGAGCAGGGCCCGACTCGCCCCAGCGCGAACGCGACCTCTGCTCACTCCTCGACCAAATGAAGCTCGACGCCGCCATGGTCGTCTTCCTGGGCGACATGTTCGACTTCTGGTTCACCTACCGCTATGTAGTACCCCGCGGCCATGTGCGCCTGCTGGGCAAGATGGCCGAACTGGCCGATGCCGGTATCGAACTACACTTCTTCATCGGCAACCACGACATGTGGCTCTTCGACTATCTGCAAAAAGAGGTCGGGGCCATCATGCACGACGAACCCGACACCCTCATCTTCGACGGACGCCGATTCCTCGTAGGCCACGGCGACGGCCTAGGCCACCTCGACCGCCGCTACGACATCATCCGTCGCATCTTCCGCAACCGCCTCAACCAGCGCCTCTTCGCCCTACTCCCCTCGGGGCTAACCTTCGGCATTGCCAACAGCTGGAGCAACAGCAGCCGCAAAAGCCACATCAAAAAAAATCCCAACCTATTCGACTACTTCGGCGACGACCGCGAGGGCATCGTCATCTACTGCCGCCAGCGACTGCAACATGAGCATTTCGACTACTGCGTCTTCGGCCACCGCCACACCCCCCTTGTCAAAGACGACTGCCTGCCCAACTGCACCTACGTCAACGTGGGCGACTGGCTGATGCACCGCAACTACGCCGTTTATGAGGACGGCCGCCTTCAACTGATAGACCTCAAACAATAGTCGCCACCCCCTACCCCCTGCAACAATTCTCACCAACACTGCCAACCCACCTCCCATCCCCCTACTTACAGACCCCCATCCTCCCCGCTTACCCCACACTCCCTTCAACACCTCAACACTGCAACACCGTACCCCTTCTTACCGATAACGACTTATAAAGAGGTTGTTCACCCATTTCTTCACGGCAAATAAATGGTAGAAAAACAACAAACGAACTGCAAAAAGGCGAACCAAGAAACGAAAAACAAAGAAACGAAAGCCTTAGCACCCCGACTTACCTACTGATAAACACGTAAAAACAAGCACACTACAACATATCGTCAAACGAATTAACAAATAATTCAAAATAAATATGTATATTTGCAATCGCAATTATAACATGACTCTTATGCAAAAAAGAACCACACGTCACAAAACGGCTCCCCTATTGGCATTGATGCTGGGATTGGTACTGGTGTGCCCTACACAGCGGATGAAGGCGCAGGAGCACAAGATGAGTTTCGACATTTTTTCGGGGCTGAACTTCGGTTTCCGCGACATCTCATACGACCGCCAGTACGACCTCTACATTGCCCTTACACCTGGCTTCAAATGGCACTTCGGCGACCACTGGCAGGTGGCCGGACAGATGATTGTGGACATTGTCGACCAATTCGACAACCCATATTACAATCCCTACTACAATCGTCAGCGCAACATTTTCCATTTCCGAATGCTCGACATTAGCAAGGAGCTGCGGCTGGGCATGCTCTACGCCAAGGCCAGCGCAGGATTCTTCACCGAGTCGCGCTACGGCGTGGACTTGAAGTTGTTCTTGCCTCTGACCAGCTGGTTTGCCCTCGAGGCACAAGGCGGCCTGACAGGATTGTTCTCCACCTCCGGCGGTTGGGGATTCAGCCCCATGCAGCGCTTTGCCGGCACCATCGGCGGCGACATCTACCTCTCACGCAGTAACACACAGCTGCGAGGTGTGATAGGGTCGTATCTCTACCGCGACCTCGGCTTTGAAGTGGAGGCCATACGCCACTTTCGCCACTCATCGGTGTCGCTCTATGCCAATTGGAACAACAAAGACGACTTCGACGGTGGTTTTCGCGTGGTGGTGGCACTACCGCCCTACCACCGCAAACAGCGCATGGTCAACGTCCGCCCCGCCGCCACCTTCAACATGCCCTACTCCATCATGATGCACGAATGGACCAACCGCATGTACCACACCGACCCCGAAGAGAACATGCGCGACGGCTGGTTCAGCCGCGACCTGCTAGAATGGGGCAGCCACACCATGCAGCCCGACTTTATTATCACGCCTAAAGAGTAACAGAGATGAAAAGACATATAATATATAGTATAGCACTAATGCTCGGCATCCTGCCACTGACGGGCAGGGCACAACAATACACAGGCATCTCAGGACTGATACATGTGCCGTCGGCCGAGATGCACCACGAGGGCGATGCCAACATCGGCATACACTATCTGAACAAGGAGATGCTGCCCGATATCGGCTTCACTTACAATAACGAAAAATACAACACCTACGACTACTACCTGAGCATCACACCCTACAGCTGGATAGAGTTGAGCTATATATGCACCAAGCGCATGGACTTGGTGAATGGCGAGCCTAAATACAGACGCAAAGACCGCAATGCCTCCATTAAGATACGCCCGCTGAAAGAGGGCAAATACTGGCCGGCAGTAGCGATAGGGTGCAACGACGTAGGCAGCAGCGTGGCATCACTCATCACCAGCAGCAACAACAATGTGCAACTCTATTTCCAAAACTACTATGCTGCAGCCACCAAGCACTTCGACTTGGGAGGCAACATATTGGGGGTGACACTGGCCTATCGCTACTACACGCGCGACTATAACGACAAATGGAACGGCCTAGTGGGGGGAATCACTTTCCGACCGTCATTCTTTCCACAAGCCAGAGCCATTGCAGAGTGGACGGGCAACGAATTCCAACTGGGCATCGACGCACTGCTGTTCCAACACGTGTTTATCCAGGCGAGCCTCAAAGACTTCAAATATCCCAACGTAGGGCTCAGTTTCCAGATGAATCTCTTGGGAAAAAGATATAAATATTGAAGTTAGAAATCGAATTGTTGAAAACCCCTGTTAATAAAAAAGGTCAAAAAAATTTGGTATGTAAAAAAAAATGTGTACTTTTGCATATTGGAAATGATAGCAAACATGGCATAAAGAATGCCATTAAATATCGTGGACACAACAATTTAGACAAAAAACGAAAAGAATAAAAACAACAAAAAACAACTTTTACAAAATGAAAAAGAGAACTTTTTTCTTGTCAAGCATGGTGGCTGTTGCCCTTTTTGCTGCTGCTATTAGCTTCGTTTCCTGCAACAAGGAGGATGTTGATTACGACAGCATCAATGAGCCCACTTATGTTGTAACTCCCGACATGGACAGCGACAGTCCTAAGGATGTTACCTTCAACTGCCCCTGGTGCGGCACCCCCGTCAGCACCCACGGCGTATGCATCCACCACTATGGTCCTAAGGCTATCAGCGAGGCCCTGTACTGCGACGACCCCACTTGTCCTCTCTGCCCCCTGAATCCTAATCCCGATCCTCGTTTCGATGGTCGTCCCATCCAGCACCGTCATGTGTTTGATGTCTGCTCCTTTGGTCACGCTACCCACTTCCACCTTGGTGGCGCCTCTGGAGACTACGACCACCACACCCACGTTTGGGATCTCCAGTAATAGGACTATGAGATATACCACCTCACATCTCAATGAGGCGTGGGGTGGTTTGTCGTACACTTATATTTAGAACTTAAACTCAATTTATAAATATATTTATATGCAAAGAGATACCGCTATTTTCGATCTCATCCAGAAGGAGAGAGAACGTCAAACCAAGGGCATCGAACTGATTGCCTCTGAGAACTTCGTCAGCGACCAGGTGATGGAAGCTATGGGCTCCGTCATGACCAACAAATATGCCGAGGGCTACCCCGGAAAGCGCTACTATGGCGGTTGCCAAGTAGTGGACCAGAGCGAGACTATCGCCATTGAGCGTGCCAAGCAGCTCTACGGAGCTTGCTGGGCCAATGTGCAACCCCACAGCGGAGCACAGGCCAACATGGCTGTGTTTCTGGCTTGCCTTAACGCTGGCGACACCTTCATGGGCATGGACCTGAACCACGGTGGCCACCTCAGCCACGGCAGCCCCGTCAACTTCTCTGGCATCATGTACAAGGTGGTCGGCTACCAAGTGAAGGAAGAGACCGGCACCGTCGACTACGACGATATGGAGAAGAAAGCTCTTGAATTCCGTCCCAAGCTCATCATTGGTGGTGGTTCTGCCTACAGCCGTGATTGGGATTGGGAGCGTATGCGTGCCATCGCTGACAAGATTGGTGCCATCCTCATGGGCGATATCAGCCACCCCAGCGGACTTATCGCCAAGGGCTACCTGAACAATGCTGTGAAATATTGCCACATTGTCACCACTACTACCCATAAGACACTCCGCGGACCTCGTGGCGGCATGATACTGATGGGTCAGGACTTCGACAACCCCTGGGGCAAGACCACTCCTAAGGGTGAAATCAAGAAGATGAGCGCTCTGTTGGATAGTGCTGTGTTCCCCGGCACCCAGGGCGGTCCACTGGAGCACGTCATTGCCGCTAAGGCTGTTGCACTGGGCGAGGCCCTCACCGACAGCTACGACCAGTACATCCAGCAGGTGATGAAGAATGCCAAGGTGATGTGCGAAGCCTTTGTGAACAAGGGCTACAAGGTCATCAGCGGTGGCACCGACAACCACCTCATGCTCATCGACCTCCGCACCAAGTTCCCCGAGTTGACAGGTAAGGAAGCTGAGAATGCATTGGTGGCAGCAGATATCACTGTAAACAAGAACATGGTTCCTTTCGACAGCCGCAGTGCTTTCAAGACCAGCGGCCTACGTGTAGGAACTCCCGCCATTACCACCCGTGGTCTGAAGGAAGGCGACATGCAGGTGATTGTCGACATGATCGATACCGTGCTCTGCAACCCGACAGACGAGGCTGTGCGCGCCAAGATCACCGGACAGGTGAACGAGATGATGCAGAACCGTCCTCTCTTCGCTTGGTAAAACGATTGAATTGTCTTAATAGTCCAACTAGCCAAACTAGTGTATCTAGTCCAACTAGTTGGACTTTCTAAATTATTATGACCAAAGAATACGATTTAAGAAAAAAGAACGGCAATACAAAACCTTGGTTAAGAGCATTTGAGATTGTAGTGACGGTTAGTGTTTGTATTGTTGGTTTTTTGTTTTTACTTATGGTCATATTTCCAAAAGGCTTATGGGTTGATTTGTTTCGAAAATAATGTAATAGAACAACCCAGATAAAAAACACAGATTATCAAAGATGAACATTCTTGTTACCGGCGGAGCTGGATATATTGGCTCCCATACATTGATTGAACTATATAAAGCGGGCCACACCGCGGTGGTGGTGGACAATCTGAGCAATTCAAACCCCGAATCACTGCGTCGGGTGGCAGAGATAATAGGTGTAGAACGTATACCATTTTACCAGACAGACATACGAGACCGTGAGGGGCTGAACAAAGTGTTTGCTGAACATCGCATGGATGCCTGCATCCATTTTGCAGGGTTAAAGGCTGTGGGTGAGAGCGTGGAAAAACCGTGGGAGTATTATGAGAACAATATCAGCGGCACGCTAACTTTAGTAGATGTAATGCGACAGCATGGCTGCAAGAATATCATCTTTTCGTCAAGCGCCACTGTTTATGGCGATCCAGCCGAGATACCCATCACCGAGCATTGTCCTAAGGGGCAATGCACCAATCCCTACGGGTGGACCAAGAGTATGCTGGAGCAGGTGCTGACGGACATACAAAAGGCCGACCCTGAGTGGAACGTGGTATTGCTGCGCTATTTCAACCCAGTGGGAGCACATGCCAGCGGTCGCATTGGCGAGAATCCCAACGGTATCCCAAACAACCTGATGCCCTATATCACTCAGGTGGCTGTTGGGAAACGTCCTGAGCTGGGGGTCTTCGGCAACGACTACCCCACTCCTGACGGGACGGGTGTACGCGACTACATACATGTGGTAGACCTCGCCAACGGCCATGTCTGTGCGCTCAAAGCCATTGAGCGCAAGTGCGGTCTGGGCATCTACAACTTAGGCACTGGGCATGGCTACAGTGTACTGGACATGGTCAAAGCGTTCGAAAAAGAGAATGGTGTGACAGTCCCCTACTCCATCAAGCCACGTCGAGCGGGCGACATTGCCACCTGCTATAGCAACCCCGCCAAAGCAGAAAAAGAGCTTGGCTGGAAAGCACAATACGGCATCAACGAGATGGTGCGCGACAGCTGGAACTGGCAACGTCAAAACCCCGACGGGTATCCTGAATAATACAGGTAGTAATGAGAAATACAATGAGAAAAGCAGGAGCAGTGCTCCTGCTTTTTTGTTAATAACTAAAGATTGACAAGTCATTTTTCTTCAAAAAGTGATATATGTATACATCCCTATTGTCATTGTCATCGTCATCATGTCCCACTTTTATACTTCGTGACGTTGCTTTGGCGCGGCAAAGAGAGCTGGCTTTTATTTCTCTAGCTCAGTGAAACTATATGCCAGTTTTATTTTTTCTAAAAGTGGCACCCTAATTTTTTACTATTTGGGTATAATTATAATAGACGGCCTTTAGCACACACGCAAATCGCACACCAAGCCTTCGTCATGACCTCGTCGTGCCTTCGTTTCCTGAGCGAAGGAAGGATGAGAGGAAGTAAGAGGTAAGAGCTAACCACTACGAAGCAACTGGGCAGTTGCCACTTCTCAATTAAAAAGGCACAGCCCCACCAGCGCCAAACAACCCGACTAAGAACCGAGAAAAGAGAAAACGAAAGCGTGTGGCTAAAAACGACTAGGTATGCATTACTGATTAAACTTGTCAAACTTTAGTTAATAAAAAGTCTTGAATTAAAAAAAAACTTTCATGTTGTGATTTGGCTTTTCACAGCGTCTAATATGGCATAACAAAACAATGTTGGTATCGGATATAACAATATGGAACTCGACGAAAGGACATTCAAGGAACTCATACACCGCCACCGCGACATGATATGGAGCATCTGCAAGAGCTACCGACTGAGTGAGGCATGGACTACCGAGGACGCATTCCACGAGGTACTCTGCGACCTATGGCGCGGCTTTGGGAGCTTCGACAAGCGTAGTTCTGAACGCACATGGATTTTCCGTGTGGCCACCAATACGATGGTTTCACTAACACGGAAGACGTCAAACCAACCGACCATTCAAGCCACTGAATACCAAGAACCGTGGTACAATGGTGAGAACTACCACGACTTGGTCGATATGATAAATGCTACTGCCGAACCCGACCGGACAATCATTAAAGCGCACGTGCAGGGATTCAGCTATGCCGAGATAGCCAAAATCACAGGTTTAACCATCGGTGCTGTGAGTATGAGGTTGACCCGTGTCTTGAGAAAAATACGTAAACAATATAACCAGAAATAATATGCAAGATTTTGAGCAACATCTGAAAGCCTACAGCGAAGAGGTAAAGAACACCCGCTGCCCATACAGCGATGCGGAACTGGACAGGGAGATTCGTAGCGTTATATGGAACATCACCCCGAACGAGAACACAAAAACACCTTCGAGGCATCGCCTGTGGCCTGCCGCTGCCGCTATTGCTGCCGCCATCATCATCCCAGCGGCAATCTTGACGAAAGGCGGTACACCAGGTGAAATTGCCACGATAGACATCGACGGGGAGCACGTCTACTTTGCCTGCAACAGTGGCTGCACACCGGAAGGAACTTTACAGAACTTTAAATCCATCATACAATGAAACGATTATTATTCCCTTTTATATTGTTGTTGGTTGCATGCCAGCACGAAGAAGTGATGCCCGAAGCCACATCCGCAGCCAAAGAAGTCTACCTGCAATATTCCAACCGCAAGGACTTGACGGTTGCCCTCATCGGCAATTACCAAGGCTACAATGCCGTGATGCTACAGGCACAAACCAAGGCGGATTGGCTGCAACTGTGCGAAGAGTTTGGAGTGAGAGGTCATGTGGATGCCGAAGCATTGGACACATCAAGAGTGTCCGGTCTCACGATAGCCAATTTCAATACAGGAACTTACAACAGCTTGGAGGATTTTGAGCCGCACTCCGACAGTGTCATTAGAGAAGCGGTGTCTCATATTTCAAACAGCACCATTCGCGAAGCGGTAACTCACATTTTTGACAGCCTGACTGGACAGAGTCCTACTCCCAACAGCCGTCCCATTTCCATACGAATCGACACATGCTATTCTGTCGCCAAACGTCTCCACTATGACCACGGCGTATTGGTTGACTCGGCTGGCATTCCAGACACCACCATCCCTGCATGGAACAAACAACTGATGAGCACCACCGTCGACAATGGCCATAGCGGCTACATCATCCACAACGACAGCGATGCACTCACGCTCTGGCTATTCTTCTACACGACCCCTACCGAAAAAGAACAGATACTTAATCATGTCACATCAATAAACACACAA
>JAFRRK010000079.1 GCA_017428115.1 Bacteroidales bacterium
CGAACAATCTCCCATACAAACAAATGATTAACAATATTTTAAT
This sequence comes from Bacteroidales bacterium, assembly GCA_017428115.1. GTDB lineage: Bacteria > Bacteroidota > Bacteroidia > Bacteroidales > P3 > Colimorpha. The sequence goes on from JAFRRK010000079.1 coordinate 44, forward strand.
CAAAAGAACACCCCTTATAGCTTTTACTTTCTACATTTTAGTTTATCACAAGTTTCTGCGTACTTGTACCTTTAGCCGTGGTCAGCGTCACGAAGTAGGTGCCCGAGGGCAGCTCAGCAACATCGATCGTCAGCGTCCGCGTGCCCGCCGCCAGCTCGCACCGCAGCACTTCGCGCCCCGCCGCGTCCTGCACTTTCAGCATCACGCCGTGCGCGGCCGACTCCGCCAGCTCCACCGTCACCCTTCCGCGTGCCGGGTTGGGACTGAGAGTAAATGGTCTGCCCTCGTCCCCCACCGATGTCACGCCCACGCCGTTGCCTGCGAAAAACGCCATCACCACCGTGTCGCTCTCCACCACGATGCGCAGCGGGTTCTCCGTCCCGCCCGTGCTCCAGCTGCTGAACTCGTAGCCAGCCTCCGCAAACGCCGCCAGCGTCGCCGTGTCGTCCTCTAGGTGAATGCTGTCGTCCACCTCCACGTAGCCCTTCGTCCTGTCGTTGCTCACACCTATCACGCGGTAGCGCTCCAGCTCCGTGAAATGCGCCATCACCACCGTGTCGCTCTCCACCGCTATCCGCAGTGGGTTCTCCGTGCTGCCGTTGCTCCAGTACCTGAATTTCATCCCCTCCGCCGCAAACGCCTCCAGCACCGCCGTGTCCCCCTCGTAGTACACGCTGTCGTCAAGCGTCACATATCCCGCGCCCTCCGCGTCGCTCATCCCCTGCACCGTGTACCGCGCCGCCGGCTGGAACACCGCCGTGAAGCGCGTCGTGTCTCGGGTTATGTATACGCTCCGCGTGGCGTGGATGCCCAAGTCCTCCTGCCAGTGCGAGAACTTGTAACCCCGCCTCCGCGTCGCCCAGATGGTCTGCGACGTGTTCCGAGCCACGTGCGCCACCGGCCCCGCCGTGCCCATCGTCGTGTCCGCCGACGTCACTATCAGCTCCACATAGTCCACTATCGGAAAGAACATACCGAACTCCGGTGCGTAAAAGGGGGTAAAGTAATGCAGATACTCCCCTACCGAGTCATTCACTGTATAGAACTTCCGAAGTTTCGTGTTCCAAAATATCGGCGTCCACCACGATGGCGACGGTCACCATGGGTACGCTCTAGAAGGACGCTGCCTGTGGGACACATGCGTCGTCACAACCGGATAGTACTCTGTGGCGTAATACGACGACCCGCAGTGGGCAAAATCACCGTTCCTCGACGTCGCCGTATAGAACACCGAGTCCACCAGCACCGCCTTATCGAACATCGCCTCGTACACCTTCGACAACTCGAACCCGAACCTGTCCGTGTCGGCGTTCAGTGCCCACTTCATCACCTTCGGTGGCACAGTGTCCCACCGCGTCGAGTCTAGCAGCACCAGCGAGTCGCCCACCTTTTGGAACAGGTACACATACTCCGCCGTATGCCACGGGTTGCGCGCCAGGTGGTGGGGGTCTATATCCATGACCTCAGTCACCGCCACCCCGTACACAAGTGTCGGCCTCTCCACATACTGCGGAAAGCACAGCGTGAAGTTGCGCCCGTCCCGGGCGTCATACTCCCACATCTTCAATGCGGGTACCACTTGACCATAAGTATAAGTAGTATTCGAGTCAAAAAACTCGGGCAGCGTGTCGTACCACACAGAGTAGTGGTAACGGTTGCATTTCCACTGCACCGTGTCCATCTGTGCCGCCGCCGTCGGCAGCAGTAAAACGCCCATCAGAAGGGCAATCATAATCTTTTTCATAGTCGTTATATTTTTCATAGTCGTTATATTTTAGGATCAATAATATATACACATGTTAGTCACTTCAACAGGTTTGGGGTAGACCGTCTTCGTCTCCCAGAACATGTCCTTTAGACCTTCGTTCTGACAGGACAATTCCTTTTTACCCCTTGCCGGATACTGGGAATGGTCGATTGTCAATACCTCTGTCTCGCCGTTCTGCATGCAGAGGCTGCCGGCATCTATGCCGGGCAGTATCTCCTGCAGGCATGCCACCTTCGAAGTACTATTGCCTCCAAAACGGACATCGTTTCCATGATATGCGCTCATCGACCTCATCGCGTCATTCTCAAGTCTCTGCATCAACGCTCTCGGCACAGCATCTGTGTAGCTGCTTATAAGCGCATAGGGGTACTCCACGACCGTCCTAAACCTGTCTTCGGTGAGGTGCAGCAGCCCCACGGCGGCACTGCTCTCGTCCCCTTCTGTATTATAAAGGTATTTCATGTCCACCAAGGTGTGGGGCGTGCTGTGCATCTTTTGTAGGTACTGGATGGAACCCGTCGTCTGCAAAGTGTCCGGAATGTAGAACTGTTTGACAGCGTTCGAGTGAAGGTCTCCATATTCGAAGCACGCGCCCATTGCCATTTCGCTGATCATCCCGTGGTAGCTGATTATCTGCCATCCCGAACTGCTCTCGCGCAAAACCACATCCTCGCCATAATGAGTGGCGCAGATATACTGTGCCGACTGGACGGTCTGCGCCCCAACGTTGGCACTCGGCAACACACACTGAAGGAGCAGGAGGACCGCAAGGATGGCCGCCTCACTGACAAAGTTGCCATTGTTAATTTGTGTTTTCATTTTGTCTTTTTTTTTAATCATTCGTTATGCCTTGGACTCCATGCTGTGGGGGCAGAGCAGACAATTTTCCTGCCACGCACAATAGAGTCGGTCCTGCTGCGTTATCTCTTGCGGCATCAGACCTCTCTATGCCTTGGGCCTTGCGGGCGGGGAGAAGCGTCTTGGAATGGAAATCGAACAACCTCCCCCGCCTTTGTGCCCCCAATTTCGGCCCCGCACAACGGCGCATAACATGTGCGGGGCTTTTTTATCAATCCTCAAATCAAACACACCCCTCCGCCATACGCCGTACCTCCTCTCTTGAGGGGACGCTGGCGTGGCCATTTGTGGTCTGACAAACGGCCACGCCAGCTGGTTTTCACTTTTCAACTCCCCCTCACTCCACCACCAGCCGTCGGGTGGCGGTACCCTCCTTGGTGACCAGGGTGACAAAGTAGGTGCCCGAGGGCAGCTCAGCAACATCGATCGTCAGCGTCCGCGTGCCCGCCGCCAGCTCGCACTGCAGCACTTCACGCCCTGCCGCGTCGGACAAAGTCAACACGCCCCCGCCAAAGCCTTCGCCCCCTGTCTCGCACCGTACCGCGCTCGATGCTGGATTAGGCACCAGCCTGAACGCCACGCCCGTCGCCTCGGCCTCTCTCACACTCAAGGGGCCTCCCCCGAAGATGGCCACGAGCAACGTGTCCTGCGTCACCACGATGCTGCGCGGGTTGGTCGTGACGCTGTCGCTCCACCACTTAAAATGGTTGCCCGAATGGGGCACGGCCTCGACAACCACCGTGTCGCCCTCGTAGTAGGTGCCTCTGCCACTCACATACCCCAACTCCTGGTCGCTGCTCTCCACCTCCACCTCATACTGCGGTATGGGCTCAAAATGGGCGGTGAACACCGTGTCGCTTGTCACGAAGACTATGCGCGGGTTGTCAGTCACACTGTCGTTCCAATGGTCGAAGCGGAAGCCCCTATTAGGTACGGCCGTGATGGTCTGATACGACGAGTCGGGGTAGAATGCCGAGAACTGCCCAATCCCCTGCTCTGGGTTGTTGGTAGCCACCTCCACATAGCGTTGGTCGTCGGTAATCACTCCGAAAGGTCCATATCTGAACATTCTCATAAAAAAACCTCCATGAGGACCATCCGGTCCTAGCGAAAGTACTGAAAACGAATACGGTCTACTAACATAACGGCTCAAAGGGTGGTCCCCTCCGAATGCCACATATGTTGTTGGAAAGCAATCATACCTAGAATCCGGCACTCCTGGCCCTCCCGGATGATATCCCACACAGCTGTAATTAGACCCACCTATCCAAAACTCACCTTCAAGAACTTGCACCGTATCGAACATCGCTTCATACACATGGCAGTATGACCTCGCATCGGCGAAGGCAGGGTCTAACGTTTTTTGGAAGCACATCATTTTCGGATGGGCGGTGTCCCATCTGACTGTGGCGATACGATCCAATAACAACTCTCCCGAACCATAATTTTGAAAATGCTGCGACGTATCCCTAGGTGTGTACAGATACATATACTCCGGCATTCGTGCGCTGTCTTTCAATGGCACATAATCAAGAAATGTGGGACGTTTCGGGTCCCCCCCCTTATACTGCGACACCATTGCCCACAGCCCCCTTATCCTCAATGGACCGGGTGTATATTGCTGAAATACAAACGTATGCCCACACGGACCCCCATATGAATCCCACTCAAATCCGTCTGGGTCAAACGGGAGCAAGAACGTGTCATTAAACACAACTTGGAACGAGTCTAGGGCCGAACCGTACAGATACCAATCAAGGGTGTCGTACCACGAACTATAATAATAGTTCGGCTGTCGCACCCCGCACGGCAGCGTGTCTGTCGAGATCCTTACCGGCTGCTGCGCCTGAGTGGCACCGCTTAGCATCACCAGCATTAATAGTGTTATAAATATTTTTTTCATGACTGAACATTTTTTATTGATTATTATTGATTCTGCTTTCATCATTGATTTAATCCATATATCCGCACTTTTTGCACTCATCGTCAACTTTAAGCTCTATCTCTGTCAGTTCCACCTCTTTCCATATAGGCTCTTCTTTTTTCTCCGTACACCAATTGACGAGGAGACTGCTGGAATGCTTTCCTGCAAACACATCATAGTGGTGTTCTACTTTCGTGAAACAACTGGGTAAAATAAGACTATTGATACTTTGTTGGAAAAGGGTGTAATCCGACGGCCCTTTGTGTCCAGTGATGTCAACGTCGACTAATACAGTTCCATGACTTTGAGAGATAGAATTATACGTATACCCTGTATCCACCAGCCAATATACGTCATGCGCCGCACTGCCCAAAGTCGGAAGTGTGACCAAACCATTGCTATATGTGGCATCTTCCGACACCACAAACAACTGACTTGTACCATGCAGGTTTCCAATATCTCTTATTTCGGCATGCACTCCCGTTCTATAATAGATGCAGCTGTCGTAATACCATGTGTTTCCGAACGGAAACAGCCGTATCCCACCCTTATACAACTCGGTCTCCCTCACTCCAAAGGCCACGCCAAATCCGTTATCAGCTACATCGATATGGCATAATCTCATCGGACATCTATTCGAATGAAACTTGCAGTAACTATCATTATCGATATTATACTGCGCCATATTGTGCGTCCAGATGGGTGCTAGCAGAGTGGAGAAACCATCTATGCCAGACCTGTCCAACAAGAACATCTGATGCCGTGTGTCGTAACTGGCATGTCCAGGCAGATAGTTATTGGAACACTTAAACTGAGACAAAAGGGTTAGACTGTCTCCCGTATACATTATGTCCGAAAAATATATGTCGAAAGTCGGGTTCAAATAGTCCAGATTCTTGGTCCACATTGTACCACCCGTCAATGCTACATGTCTTAATTCCACAATACAGGCGTTGGTATTGTTATCTTTGGTCCCTATAGCACTTATCAGTTCCAATTGACTGCTGCTGGTGTTTATTTCCAACCGTGTTAATGTGGACACTTCCTTTACTTCGGTTACATACATATGTCCAGACCCTGAGAAAAAAGCCTGAGGCGAAAAATGTCCTACAACACCGTAAGTAATTGGATTTCCTTCCATATCTAAAACATCGGACACCACCGTACCGCAATAATAAAATTCTCCATTGTAAATCCTCATGTCTGTAATACAAAAAGGAGCGCCTATGTTAAAATTAGCACTAAGCGCAATCTCGTATTCGGGAGAGAATCTCTTGATAACAAAAGTGTGTAATAAACCTGACAAAGGCTCGTTGTATTGTATATGCACAACCCTGTAGTCATTGTTACTCCGAACGATACTTTTATGCTCCTTTATACTACTAAAAGTATTCCGTATACTTTGGCATGGTGTCGGCACATAATCTTGTTCTTGAGCAGACACTTCAGACACAAAAACAAATAGAACAACAAAAAAGGTTAGTCGTCTAATTAGACGTTTCATCATGATAATAATAATTAATATTAAACACTTGTCAGTATAGACATTTTATAAACATTCATCAGCCATGCTGTGGGGGCAGAGCAGACAATTTCCCTGCCCCGCACAATAGAGTCGGTCCTGCTGCGTTATCTCTTGCGGCATCAGACCTCTCAATGCCTTGGGCCTTGCGGGCGGGGAGAAGCGTCTTGGAATGGAAATCGAACAACCTCCCCCGCCTTTGTGCCCCCAATTTCGGCCCCGCACAACGGCGCATAACATGTGCGGGGCTTCCTTTTATCAGTTTCATGGTTCTCCTTTTTTTTCAGTTCGCAGGCGGCACCATTGCCGACGGCACTGTCTTTTTCTATCGGGTGGCTACACAAGTGTATTCGCCCGTCTGACTATTGTACGTGACTTCCACGTCATACCCTTCATTGATTTTCTGCAATGTCCATTCTGCAGCAGCTTGCTTGTCTTTTGTCGTATATACCACTTTCTCCTTTGCTGAAAAGGCTTGGGTATTCGCACTTCCACCCAATACACGAATAGAATGACCCTCCTCCGCTAACGCAATCATGTGCATCATAAAATCGTTCCACTCTATGCCGCCACGTATGACTACTGTTTGAAAAACACCATCAACCATATAGCCAACCGTACGTGAGTCTGCCATTGTCGACACTCTACTTTGGTCTTCTGTTATCGACTCTTTTTGACAACCAACTGTCGCCACTGACATAATCACAAAAAAGGCAACTGAAACAACTGTTATCTTCATTTCTAATCGTATGTTTAACACTTAATAGTTTAAATATTATCTAAAGAATACATTATTATCGCAAAATATTGGGCTTCGTCGCGAACATGAAAGACACACACACTCTTTTTCTCTCTGGAATAAGTGGTCATACACCTTTCGGTGCTATCTTTTGGTTCGATAGTAGTAAGCCTTTTAAATCCCACAGACCTATTCCCCGCTAATTCTTTTTTTTCATCCTCACTCAACACACGTATTTCAAAATCCTCCTGCAGCCTCGCCCAGCCCGAGTCCGTCGTCGCCTCCAGCAGCGTCACCCCAACAGTCAGCGTGTCGTTCAGCGGAAAGTCCTTGAGGTAAGAGGCTCGGATGCCCTCTACCTCGCAGTAGCGCTTGTACACCTCGCTGCTCCGCCAATAGGCTACTGTCGGTGGCAGGTATCTGAACACCAGTATCCCCACCACAACGGCAGCAAAAACAAGATTGACTATCACTCGGTGTTTACGACCTGACCAGTTCATAGCTCTGCCATATTAACCAAAATATTATTCACATTCTTCACGTTTGTCGCATTATCGTTGGGAGTGAGCAAGGCATCGGCATGAGGCACAGGCAAGACCAACAGCAACACTATTGCCGCCAAATACAATGGAATTGGCGGCTGACGATGCGCGGCAGGCAAGGCAGGACGCTCCACAGACGGCATGCGGCTGGCCTGTTCGTACAGCTCTTCCAACTGCACATCGCTAAAGCCAGATGTTTGGCTTATCTTGCTGTCAAGAGCCTCCCACTCTTGCAGCAGCTGGTCGTATTTTGTTGGTTTGTTCATATTGTTTGAAAATTTATAGGTTTAGAATTTATGTTTTGACTGATTCATCGTCGCGCTCTTTTGTTTCACCGCTATTATACTCTTTGGGCCAACAGATCTCATCTTCATCTGGGACAATAGTATTGAGTTTAGACAACTTTTTACGTATTCTTGCAATATTGCGGTAGGTGTTAAGATATTTCTTCCCTCTAGCGACAGCTATCTGCTTGATGGGGACCTTGTCGATATACATCAATATTTCTTCTCTGTCATCCTTGTCAAGTTCCTCGATAAGGCGGTAGAGCCTGCTTATATCGGAGGAGGTAGCACTGTCGTCGGCAAGCCCTGTCAGGTTGGCACCATAGACCAGCTTGCTTTGGTATGTACGCTCGTTGCGGACGAGGTCGCGGGCATGGCGGCTCAATACGACGAATACCCACGCGTTCTCGTCGTCGATGACTGTCTCGGCAGGCAAGTCGCGAAAGACCTGCCATAGATATGTGGTGAGGTCGTTCGCTAGCTCATGGTAGCTATAGCTCCCAAGAACGTAATACGACGCACTTATCTTCTGGATGGTCTTCTCATGTTTGCGCACCAACGCGGCAAACCGCTTGCTGTCGTTCTTCTGGGATGACATGATGTGGGTGTCTAGTATTGCATTTTTTACCTACTTTTTATTATAAAGACGCAAAAAGGAGCCCAAAATATCACCTCGCAAACAAGTTTAACAATTGTTTAACTTTTAGACCCCTTTTTAGCACGATATCTGGCAATGGCCGCTCCTGCATTACGACCCAAGTCTCCGGCAGCTACCATACCGATTGCTACCGTTAATGGCCGATTGCTACTGCTTATATGCCACAATTCCGTTCCAATGGTCGAAAAATGAACGACAAGAGAACGACAGAGGAGCAGAGCACGAGAGAAGTATGCTTGAGCCCAAATCAATCATTAGGCCGACTTTTCAATTATTCTTGTCATTATTAATTCCGTTTAAGCCATATCAGCATTTCTTTCGGCAAGTTGTCCACATCCCTGTCTCGCCGCAGCTGAAAGGCATTCACCGGATGCCTTTCTCACCTTCGCCAGTGATGCGGCCAATCTGCTCGAAACAAATGCTAATCTGCCATAAACCATACTGACCGATTTGGGTTGAATGTGGGATTGTGTGAGTGGGTGAAAGAGATTTTAGAATGTTCGGATGGAACAGATGAGACTGACGTTCGGGTGGATAGTTTTCCGTACTATCTCACTGTCGGGATATCACAAAGGCTAATTGTCAGGATACACGAATATCCGAATGTCTGAAATAGAAGAAGGAAACGACTCACAGGGAACCGTTTCCTTTTGCAAAAATGTGATTATGAAACAAAACAAATATCTACTTCTTAACGAACTTGAAGTTGCGGCCAAGATACTGTGCCTGGTCACCCAAGGCTTCTTCGATGCGCATGAGCTGGTTGTATTTGCAGATGCGGTCGGTGCGGCTGGCACTGCCGGTCTTGATAAGGCCGGTGTTGAGCGCAACAACGAGGTCGGCAATAGTGGTATCCTCAGTTTCGCCCGAACGGTGGGAGATGATGGAGGTGTAGCCGTTACGAGTGGCGAGGCTGACAGCGTCAATAGTTTCAGAAAGGGTGCCAATTTGATTGAGCTTGACAAGGATGGAGTTGGCCACCTTGCGGTCGAGACCCATCTGCAGACGTTGCACATTGGTAACAAAGAGGTCGTCGCCGACAAGCTGGCAGCGATCGCCAATGGTGTCGGTAAGCAGTTTCCAACCGTCCCAATCGTCTTCGGCCATACCGTCCTCAATGGAGATGACAGGGTATTGATCGACCCAACGTTTCCAAAAGTCGACCATTTCTTGTGCATTATATTTGTCACCGGTAGACCAACGCAGCTCGTAGAGGCCGCTTTCGGGGTTGTAATACTCCGAGGCGGCGGCATCTAGGGCTATGAATACATCTTCGCCTGGACGATAGCCTGCCTTCTCAATAGCTTGGCAGACGACTTGGATGGCATCGTCGTTGGAGGCAAGATTGGGCGCAAAGCCGCCTTCGTCACCCACGTTGGTAGACATATTGCGGTTTTTGAGAACAGTGCGGAGGTTGTGGAATACCTCAGCACCCATGCGCAGGGCCTCGGTGAAGGTGGGTGCTCCGACGGGCATGATCATGAACTCTTGGAAGTCGATACTGTTGTCGGCATGTGAGCCACCATTGAGGATGTTCATCATGGGCACGGGGAGCAGGTAGCCGCCACAGCCGCCTAGATAGCGGTAGAGCTGCTGACCAGTTTCCATGGCTGCGGCCTTGGCACAGGCCAAGGAAACGCCTAGTATGGCGTTGGCACCAAGACGACTTTTGTTGTCAGTGCCATCTAGCTCAATCATCTTCTGGTCGACCGAGCGCTGCTCTTCTACATACATGCCGCGGAGCTCGTCGTTGAGGACGGTGTTGACATTGTTGACAGCCTGAAGGACTCCTTTGCCAAGGTAGACGGACTTATCGCCATCGCGAAGCTCACAGGCTTCGTGTATACCCGTAGAGGCTCCTGACGGGACTGCTGCGCGCCCCATAGCTCCTTGTTCGGTAAATACTTCGACTTCTACTGTGGGGTTACCGCGAGAGTCGAGAATCTGACGGCCCCTGATTGCTATGATTTGTGACATAGAAATATTGATTTTATTGATTAATATGTTTTCATGTAATGCGAGGTTTGATGCATCCACATGGCACACAGAAAAAGGGAATGCAGAGATATACTATCCCGCATTCCCATTGTTATGTGGATTACTCAGCCTTAGGAGCCTCTTCGGAAGCGGGAGCCTCGACAGCAGGTGCTTCAACAGCGGGTGCCTCGGCGGCCTCGGCTTTCTTAGAACGGCTACGACGGGTGCTCTTGGCCTTCTTTTCAGTAAGTGGCTTGAGCATGTTCTCATTGTAATCAACGAGTTCGATGATAGCCATCTCAGAGTTGTCGCCGTGACGGATACCAGTCTTCAAAATGCGGGTATAGCCACCGGGACGGTTTGCTACCTTTTGTGAAATCTCGCGGAAGAGTTCGTTCACAGCCTCTTTGCTGTGAAGATAGCTGAAGACCATACGACGATTGTGCATGGTGTCTTCTTTCGAGCGATTGATCAGGGGCTCGACATATACTCTGAGCGCCTTGGCCTTTGCCAACGTGGTTTCGATTCGCTTGTTGAGTATTAGCGAAGTGGCCATGTTGGAGAGCATAGCGACGCGATGGGCATGGGTTCTTGACAGATGATTAACTTTACAACCGTGTCTCATTTCTATTTATTCTTTATCTAATTTATACTTTGAAATATTCATGCCGAATTCAAGGTTCTTGGAGGCAACCAAGTTCTCGAGTTCGGTGAGTGACTTTTTGCCGAAGTTGCGGAACTTGAGCAGGTCGGCCTTGTTGAAGGATACAAGGTCACCAAGTGTTTCGACTTCTGCGGCTTTGAGGCAGTTGAGTGCGCGGACAGAAAGATCCATGTCGACCAGCTTGGTTTTGAGGAGCTGGCGGATGTGGATGGTGCTTTCGTCGAGTTCTTCCTGCACTGGCTTGGTTTCAGCTTCGAGAGTGATACGCTCGTCGCTAAAGAGCATAAAGTGCTGGATGAGTATTGTAGCGGCCTCTTTAAGTGCTTCCTTGGGGTGTATGGAACCGTCGGTCTGGATATCGAATGTCAGTTTCTCATAGTCGGTACGCTGCTCAACACGGAAGTCGCTGACTTCATATTTGACATTGATGATAGGCGTATGGATAGAGTCGATAGCGATAACACCGATGGCATCGCCTGGTTTCTTGTTCTCGTCAGCCGGCACATAGCCACGGCCTTTCTCAATGGTGAGCTCTATCTTGAGATCGGTGGTGGGTTCCATGTGGCAGATTTCAAGGTCGGGATTGAGGACCTGGAATCCATTGAGGAAGTTGTTGAGGTCGCCCGCTTTGAAAACAGACTGTCCGACTAAGTCGAAGGCGACTTTCTCAGTGTCAAACTCTTCTATTTGACGACGGAAACGTATTTGTTTAAGTTTTAGGATAATGTCGGTCATATCCTCTACTACTCCAGGGAGGGAAGAGAACTCATGGTCGACACCGTCGATACGCACGGAGGTGATAGCGAAGCCTTCCAAAGAGGAGAGGAGCACACGACGCAGGGCGTTGCCAATAGTAATGCCGTAGCCAGGCTCCAAGGGACGGAACTCGAAAGTGCCGCGAAAGTCGTCAGCTTCGAGTAGAATCACCTTATCAGGCTTCTGGAAAGATAATATTGCCATTTTAATTCCTTTCTAATTATTATAAAGTGAAAGATTTGAAGGTATGAAGTTGAGGTGTTGACGACATCATGCCTCCAAACTCCCAACCTCCTATACTCGCAAGTTAATTACTTGGAGTAGAGTTCGACGATGAGCTGTTCGTTGATGGTTTCGGGAATATCGGCACGCTCAGGATAGTTGAGGAACTTGCCGGTAAGGGTGGCACCATCCCACTCAAGCCAGGCGTAGTTGCTACCACGAGAGGCCACATTGTCAGAGATAAGCTCAAGCGATTTGGAACGCTCGCGGACGGAGATGACATCACCAATCTTAAGCTCATAGGAAGGAATGTTTACGACATTGCCGTTGACAGCAATATGGCGATGGGAGACCAACTGACGTGCTTGTGCACGGCTGCGGGCAATACCAAGACGATAGACGACATTGTCAAGACGAGCCTCAATAAGTTTCATCAGCTCCTCACCGGTAACACCACCGCGACGGGCAGCTTCGGCATAGAGCTTGCGGAACTGGCGCTCGAGAATACCGTAAGTGTATTTGGCTTTCTGCTTCTCCTGAAGCTGAATGCCGTATTCCGAGGTCTTGCCACGGCGCTTGCTCTGACCGTGCATACCCGGAGCGTAAGGTTTCTTTTCGTAATACTTGTCGGGACCGTAGATAGGTTCGTGAAACTTTCTAGCGATTTTGGTTTTGGGACCTGTATATCTTGCCATTGTTCAAAAAAATTCAATAGTTAATGATTAATACTTACACGCGGCGACGTTTGGGAGGGCGGCAACCATTGTGGGGCAGCGGGGTGATGTCGACAATTTCAGTAACTTCAATGCCACAACTGTTGATTGCGCGGATTGCAGATTCACGTCCTGAACCAGGTCCCTTGACAAAGACCTTAACTTTTCTTATGCCCAAATCATAAGCAACTTTTCCGCAATCTTCCGCAGCCATCTGTGCGGCATACGGAGTGTTTTTCTTCGATCCGCGGAAGCCCATTTTTCCAGCAGAA
>JAFRRK010000080.1 GCA_017428115.1 Bacteroidales bacterium
AATTAAGAATTAAGAATTAAGAATTAAATAGTTTTATTGGGTTCTTCCCTAAATTCCAGTTACAAGTGCAACACTAAGGAGAAAAAAAGAGGGTGTTTCAAAAGATATGGACCCCCTCTTTTCGTTCAACCAGTAGTTTGAGGTCAGTTTCAAATAAGCAATTCTTGTTAGGAAATAAATACTTATGAGACACTCTTTAGGTAAAAAGATTTCTCTTCACTTTTACACGACTACATCCTCTTTATTCAGACCGGAATAGTCCTTCGACCTAGAAAAAAATAGACTATTCTTACCTGAAATAAAAGATCTTACCATCTTTGTACAACGGTGTTGCACTTCGAGATTGACTCTATTTTTTTAATGCTCTGTGAATGCATAACAATCCCTCGAATGTTGCGTTGATTTAATTTATGACCGTTTTCACTCCCCACAAGTTTAAGCAGGAATCTTGCCTACCTATCGAAACAGGTCCTTCTTTGCTTTGTTTTTCTTCATGGGCAAAAAAAGTATCCTCCAATTGGTATGAATCGGTAGAGAAGGTTGGGAACAGTAATAAGAGAATGAACGCCGTAATAAGCGGTAATAACCGGTACTAGAGATTCCTTACGTTATCCCAAATCGATATAAATACTGCTTAGTTCGGTGACTTTTTTCTCTTCTTTCAGTAGTTTCTGTGTCTGCATTTTACCATCATCACCTTTGAAAACCTTAGTAATCTCATAGGCCACTAAATCTTCGGAAGTATATATCGTGATGCTGACAGGATTCTCGTTCGTGCAGTTCAGACGTAGTGTTTTGGATACTGGGTGGCTAAGTGCGGGAGATGTGACGGTGTAAGTAAGGATTATATTTGTGACATCGTCGACACTACCCAATAAAATAGGCATAATATCCTTTACAATCAATGGGTTGTCAATTATCACTGCATAGCCCTTCAACTGATAGCGTGGGAATTTCAGCGGAGGGTTGTTCTTGTCCTTGAAATAGAATACCTTGCTCACCCACAGACTCAACTCGGACTTATCCTTTCCCCGCACGGCATACCGCGTCTCTTTGGAGTGTTCGTCCAATAGAAAGTGCTGATTCGTAATTAGTGATACTCCATCGACATTTTCTACATCTACAATTACCTCTACCTTCTCAAAGACTGAGAAATCCACGCTGCCTGCCATTATCGGCACTTCTTTGTAGAACATATAGGAATCGGGGGCAACACAGACGGTTCTGCCGTACGATAGTATTGGCTGGGTGACAATCTCAGTGGGGGAATAGTGACCCACTGCATTACCTGAATAGATGAAACGTATCTGGTAGTAATACCCACCGTCATCGTTGTCGTCACACAGCCACGACACATTACCTTCCTTCTCATCCTGCATAGCCGAGAAAGCGAAATCAGCCAGAGGCTTTGTCCCAGCGGGCAAGGCGAAATGATTTTCCGGAACGATAGCTTCCACACCTTCTTTATGCCTCCATATGATAACCTCTGCAGACAGGAGGTCGCTGTTCTCAGCCGCGAAATCATGGAAGAGCTTGACATTTACACTCTGTGTCATCCATAGGCTGCCCTCTATTACCTTTTGCGTATAGTCTGTGAGGTGATCGACTATCGTGTCGAAATGGTCCGACAGCACAGCCTGGGGATAGTGGTGACGGACTATCGCTGACCTCTCGGAGTAGTTCACCTGCAACATGCGGTCGTCGCTGAAGGTCTGCTCTTTCAGCTTGTAGTTTAGGCCAATCTTCACCGGAGTTATAGTATCCACTGCCTTCGACAACGCCTCTGCCAGCAGTGCTTCGCTGCCTCCTTCAGTCATGGACGACGAGCCGCCTCTGACCAATGTGGGGCTAAATAGTTCGCGGAACACCATATTCCTAAACTCGTTGGTTAGTTCCTCCACCTGCTTCTTCTCCTCGTCCGAGGTCACCTCCGAGGTCAATTCAACCACGATGTCGCCATTTTCCTTCATCTTTTGGGTCAGCCTCTGCACTTGGGCAGAGAGATCTACACTTACCTCTTCTAATGACAGGTGTAAGTTGGCGTCGATATTTTTCCTTGCCGTTTCCTGGCATCGTTTCAACCATGCAGTAATCTTCAGATTTACTGCCGGTCGTATGGCTGTGAACTGTAGGTCATAGACTGCTGCCACCATGCTTCTCCCATGCTGGAGGGCAGAAAAAAACAATTCTGTGCCACGACGGTCGTAGCGGACATTGAACACGCTTTTTAAATCATGGGTCAGTGATGGTCGCTGCGAGCTGACGACTGCTTTTACCATATCGCTTGGGTCGGTCTGCTCCGATTTGCCACTAGTGTCCAGCGTAATCAGGTCCACGCTGCCGTCGCTCCACAGTGGCGTGGTGGCGACAGTGTCACCGGGCAGGTCTGTGACTTCTCTCTTCAGGGCAGTCATGGCTTTTTTCAACCGCTCTTGACTGACCATGCAGTTCACACTCAGCTGCAAGATTGACCCTGCCGTGTTCTCCATGCTATCTGACAGCGACAGCGAGTCGTTGTCAGACACATTCTGCATCTTATTGTCATGAAAGAGTTGTAGAAAAAAGTCGTAACCTCCGTTGCCGCTCTGTGCCAAAGCCACCTCGTCGGGCAGATAATAGACGATATGGTCGTCCTGATGGTCGCCAAAGAAAGTTAAGCCCTCATACCTTCCGTATGTTTTTGATAAATCCAGCATGGTTTTAAAATTGAGAATTGAGTTTTTTTGTGAATGGTGAATTGACAATACCTTTATCAATGTGTATTTGTCTATTCACCATTCACGATGTAACGCAATCACTAATCACTAAACTCTAACAGCAGCTCTTCGCTGTCGTCCTTCGTCTTTTTGCCTTGGAACACCTTCTCGTTGTCCTTGTCTTTGGCTGTGAACTTGTAAGTATACACCTTCGAGTCGCCCTTATTCCAAAGGTAGGAGAACGCCACCACGCCGTCGGCCTTCACGATATAGTCTGTTTTCTCCTCTTCATCCTCTTCGTTTGGTGGGTAGAAGAATACTTTCACCTCATTTAGGTTGTACTTCCCAAAATCGTCCGGATTCTTCATCCTTACCTTGATGGTGCGTTCTGGCTTCAACGAGGTTACGTCGATGAGCACATAGCTCTCGTTCTTCACTGGAATCCAGCCCCCTTCTACTTTGCTACCATCGCGTCGATAGATGTGGTAGTAGTACTCAAATGTCCTTTTTTCCGTCTCCATGCTGCACTCCACCGTCAGCTTATCGCTGATGTGTTCTTCCTTGAAGGTAAACAGATTGGTCACCATATCCTCCTTTGCTGCATCCTTAAAGCGGGTCTCTATTATCACACGCTCCACCTCGTCCCAGTCGGCCACGCAGTCTAAATCGACCTCCCACTTATTCTCAAATGGGTTGGGTACAAGGAAGATGGACGACCGCTGTGGCTTGTCCAAATGCAGTGTCACATCTTTCTCGCCTGGTATCACGTAGGTGAAGTCCATCTTATAGCCCAGCTCCATCTCCCGCTCGGTAATAACTGTCAGTGTCTTGTGGTCGTTATTCTTTTTGTCGAACTTGAAATCCTTGCTCATCACCGTCTTGCCCTCTAGCTCGTCGCTCACCACGTCCACTTGGGCCAGAATCATGTTGGCATGTTCGAGCACCGACTGGTCAGGCAGGTTCAAGTCTATCTGGAACGTCTTGTAGTAGTCGGCAGGATTGATGTAGATATAGTTGCTCTCGGTCGAGCGCACCTTAGTTTTCAGTGGGCTGGGTAATAGACCAGGCACCGCGTCGATGTAGTCGATGTATATGTCCGACCAATACTCGTAGCGGTAGTTCTTGTCGCGATAGCGCGTATAGGTGAACGTCTTTTTCATGTCTACCGCCTTGTCCTTATCCTCTTTATTGTTCCCCGCCAGCACACCATCGCCGTCGAAAGCAATCGTCATAGGCTCTTTCACCCGTTCCCCACTATCGGCATCCACTACGCTGCAGTATATAACCACCGACTTGATAACGCCCCCCTCAAACGTGTTGGCCGCCAACCGCACTGTCACCGACTGCCCCTTTACCTCCAAATCGTCTATCGGCACCCAATCGAGGTAGTCGTCAATGTTCACACCTGCAGTGTCAATTATCTCCTTTAATTGTCCCTGCGGGCTGATGGGAAAGGTCTTGGCATTTTTCTGCCGCAGATTTATCTCGTAGATCTTTAACACGCTTTCATCTACCTCTTTGCGCCGGTAAGTATAGTTTGGCAGTATCGATTTAAACATATTGGTAAAGGCACCTGATACGCCCCTTGCCACGCTGTCGGCCGTCACCTTGTCCGATGGAAGTTTCTCCTCGGTAAAGAACAGTTTGGTCACTTCCGATTTCAACTCGTTCATTAGACTCTTCATCGCCTCAGCCTTGATGTCGGGATCCAGTTCCTCCACCTCAATGGTCAGTGCATGGCTCTCCTCCAACTCGTCTACAATCTTCTCGATATCCTTGTTATATAACACAAGGTTGAGATTCGTCCTTTCCTCCACATGGTGGTACACCTGCTTCATGTCCACCCGCATTAAGGCCTTGTAGACGGGGGTGATGCCCACCACCTCTAGGTCGTAATAGACAGTGGCTGCCACCTGGTTGCTGCTCAAGGCGGCAACTAACTGCTTGGCATCCTCGCCCGTTGCCCTAACGGCCAACGACACACGGTTGGTGCCAATCATTGATGGGCTGAACCCCGAACTGATAAACCATTTCTTATCCTTCTCCGCATCGCTCTTCTGTAGCATCATCAGCTTCACGATGCCCTTGTGCAGCGGTGCTGGTGACAGCGTCTTGGCCTCACGTTTGAAATTCGTAGCAATTTCCTCTCGTACCGCCTCCAGCTCTGCATCTGTCACAGAGAGGTCTATGTCTACGCTCAAACACGTCTCTAGAATGCTGTCGTTGTTTTTATTCACGCCTGACTCGGGCACTACGGCATACACTGACAGAGCAGGTTTCCCCTCCCCGTTCATGCACAGCCTAGGTTTTTGATTCACATAGTAGAAAACATCTTTATCGGTATCGTCGGTATAAATTCTAAGATTTCCGACATCAAGAAAAGGGGGTTGTAAGTTAAGCATAATCGAGTGTATTATATTGATTGATTGTTTGTGACCTTTTTTTGTGTAAATTGTGATGTGTGAATTGTGAATTGAAAAAAACTATTTCAAGATTCACTATTCACGAATCACTAATATTTTGTTTCACTGGTTACTATTCATTGGTCACTATTTTTTGGCGGTGTCAGGATAAAGAACGTCTTGTCGGTCTTGCCAGTGATTGCAGGCTGTTCCTGACCTTCCATGTCGTACAGCGTCATCGTCCAGCTCAGTTCCAGCTTCTTATCGTCGAGGCAGAACAGATAAAACATCTTCGAATCAGTGTCCTTGTCCTTTTTCGTCAGTTTGAACACCAAGGGTTTTCCACACCCTTCTGAAGGGACGATTTCCACCGTGGCGCGGTAATACTTCTCACCAAGTCCCAGCAGGTCTATACCCGCCATCTCCACCTTCTTTAGGGGTATCATTAGCAAGTTGGAGTCTGCGTCGCCCTTCAGTCGGCCAGACGACACGGCCTCCATCTCGTCACCAATATACTTAAGTTTAAGCTGGTATTCGTAGTCGGCTCCCACATCCTCCAGCGAGCATAGCTTTACCGACTGGGATTCCCAGTCGTCATCCTTCGTTAGTTCCACGGGGAAGGCATATTTGCCGTAATAAATCTCGCCGCGGATTTCCTTCACGCTCTTGTCGGGTTCCAGCGGTAGCTCTACCTTGAGACTTTTGCGGTTGGCGAAGGGGAAGTCGCCATAGATGGTTTTAACCCCGTTGTCGCCCATATAGAAGGTTTTCTCTTGTAGGGTGATGGGGTCAATATCCTCAAAATTATAGGTATACCTATAGTGCAACGGTTGGTCGAGCAGTACGTCCAGATTTCTCTCCAGTTTCACCTCTTCATTGAGGTCAGTCAGTAACAACTGTTCGGGTCCCATCAGGCGTTTGCCATTGGCATCGTCGTACCACACTTCCACCTGCACGTTTGTCGGCTTTAAACCTTTTGGCAGTGCGGTGGCGTTGGGGTGCGCCTTGAAGGACACGTCGATAAGACCTATTCTTCCCACGTTCACCAGCACATACTCGCCCTCGGTAGTTTGTGTCGGTAGCTGTATTCCGTCGGGGTCGCTACTGCCTTTTAGGAACACGTAGGGTGTATACTTGATAACACCGTTGTCCTCCTTGGGTCTCATAAACTCCCAATCGGCTGAAGCCTTCTCGCCGTCGAGCACAAAGCTTCTCACCCTCTCCTTGTGGCCCTCGGGTAGCGAGGGGTATTCGCACACAACCTTCACGCAGTTGATCTCGGGTTTCCCCTTCCAGTCGGCGTAGACCCCTAGCGTGATATGCTTGAACGAGAAAATATCTTCCGACATATCAATCAGCGTCACCATCTTTCCAATCTGCTCGTCGGTCAAATCTTTAAAGAAGTCGCAGATGGTGGCCTGCGGCGAGAAGGAGAATTCAAAGACGCTGTTCTCGCTAAAGTTCAGCTCCGTAAACGAGCGGAATTCCTCCTCGATAATCATCTCCTCCTTCTTCGCCCTCTCTTCGGGAGTGAGTGGCATAATCTTCGTATTGATGATTTCCTCCACCTTCTTTTCCAAGATGCCCATCATTGATTGGCGGATATTGTTCACCACATCGTCGCTCAAGTCGGTCGAATAGCGGTCTACCTCGATATTGATAAACCCCATGTCGGTTAGCATTTCAGTAATCTTTCTTGAGTCCACCGTCCCTTTGCAGCTGTCGCCCTTGTCGAAATGTTGGACTATGGATGCGGCCTGTACCGAGCCTGCGTAGATTCTGATATTCAGGGCAGGCATACACATGCGCATACTCATGTCGAAACGCACGCTCACCGTTTGCGCTCTCTGCTGGATAGCCTTACAGGCCACTGCCGCGCCTTCGGGCGTGAATTGTACGGCTACCGCGCTATTGTTGTCGCCCAGCATAGAGGGGCGTTTAGTGCCGTTGTGCCACTGCACAAGTGTGCCACCGTTTTGCTCGTTCAACTCGAAGGAGCCTTTTGTGTAGTTCACCGCGCCAAAGGTAACCTCGCCCACTGTGGGAATTTTGGATCTTGCGGCGTTACGTTCGCCCTCGAGGAAATCCGACATGCTGTTCTTCTTCTCCTCCTTGTCTTGCAAAGAAGAAGGTCCCGTCACAGCCGCAATCAGATTCTCCCGCTTCTTCTCACGGGCAATAATATCATTATAGCGTTTGGTCTGAATGTCTTGGCTGGTGATGAGTTGCTTGATAGCTTCTTTCTCGGTTTCGTTAACACCGAGATTCACGTCAAAATTCATTCTCCCGCCTAGCACACCGGCAAAAGTCTTGTCAGACGCCTTATCGCTGCTCCAGAAGATGCTACGGAACACAGGTTCGCCGTCATCGTTGACGCGTATTTGAGGAGTGTTTCGGATGCAATAGTACATATTGCAATCCACACTGTCAGGAAATACTGATATGTCTTTATATTCAAGAACAATGGGTAATGTAATCATAGTATTTAGGTTATAATAATGTTTAATTATATATTTGAAATTCAGTGTTTATGGTCACGAAAACCAGTCCCTATCTTTTTCTCTTGTCTCCACGTCCAGTGCGAGAGATATCTTTAGTCTTTGGTCGAGTAGATGTAGTAGTCTGTGGATTAGTGATTTTAATAGATTTTAAGAGTGAGTCTCTAGTAGGTCGTCGTCGAATGGTTGTATCTTTTGACCGAGAGACTGAGGAAGAAGAAGCCGGACGAGTGACTGTAGTAGTCTGTGGACGAGTGACTGTGCTAGTCTGCGGACGAGTGACTGTAGTAGCAGAAGATGGACGAGTGACTACTGGCAATAAGACCGTCGAGCTGTCGGCAGTTATCCATTCACTGGCAATTTGCTTGTCTTCATTATTGGTGTAGTATACCTTAAACAGAGGCTTAATCTTTGGATTTTTGATTGGGATGGTGAATGTCAATGAGCCTTGATATGGTATGGTGTCGGTTTTGGCATAATGGATGCCGTTTGAGTCGTCATCATACTTTACATCAACCTTTACCGATTTGATATATTCGTTTTCATCCCACGCCATACGGAATGTCAGATTGGAACCTTTCTTGCACCGATCGAGATTGAACACGATACATAAGAATGCCACAATGAAAACTAGTGCAATCGCTGGCTTCAACCACTTCTGGTCTTTTAAGGGTTTTTTAGCAGATCTTTCTTTGGGTGGACGAATAGCGTTCCATACTTGGTGGAATTCGGGACTAGGCTTGAATGATATCGGAGCGTCGCCAGGCAGGATTACTGTCGTATTAGTGACGGTGGTCAAATCGCTGAAGGCAGCACTATTTTTACCACTCTCTTGTTTGTAGTTATATTTGACAATAATACGTGGCTTTATCTCTGGATTCTTGATGCGTAGGGTGACAGATCGGTTTTCAATTTCGCCCCGGATCAGTGTAATATCTTTTTCGCATAGGTGTATTTGATTCTGCTCATCATCGTAGATGACATAGATGAAAGCCTTGTCATTTTGTGGAGGCCAGTTGACTCGGAAGTTGAGGGTGAGGTACTGCGTTTCGGGTTCGGCAGGTTGTGTTGTGCCCGTTGATTCTGATGCTTGGGGATTTGGCTCGTCGGGGACTGTCGGCTCTTTGAGGTCGTCTTCATAGATGAATAGGATTCCGTTCATGTCCGTGTTGGTCCGCCATGCGGTCCATTCCGGATCTGTAGGTCCGTCGTTGAGGATTTGTCGGATGCGGTACTCAAATATACGTTTCTCATCATTATTGGATTGCAGCGCGGCGTTGAGATTCGGAGTCATGGAAATCTTGGTCTGATTGTCACCATTTACCAGGGAGACAATCTCGTTGATACCGAATTTATTCCTCAGCCCGATTTGTAGTACTTTGAGGTCGGGATGGTTAGACCAGTTGAAGTCGGCCATAATAGTCTGTGTCCATTCTTCGAGCGGAGTGGCAGCGGATTCATTGGTCTTGGTAATTATTTCTTTGAGGTCTTCGTCGTTGAGGCGGATTGTGTAGGGTTCGCAGATGAACTGGTTCCAGTAGTCTTCGTTGGTACCGATGCCGAGGAACTTGGCATGTTTTATCTTGTCGGCCTGTTCTTCGGTGAGTTTGACAGAAACGCTGGCATCGCGATCGAGTGTGACGGGGAGACCTTTGTCGGACATGTACATTAGGTTATGTTCGGCATCGGTCACTTTATTGTTTTTCCATCTAAGGAGTGAAAGTGTGAGACCGCCGATTTTAATAGGGTATTGGCCACGATTGGTGATAGTGGCCATGTAGTTGGGCCATGTGCATTGGTCTGTTTTCACTTCAGGGTGGATGCCAGTAAGCTTATGCATGTTGAGCTCCACAGGGATGGGCCCCAGCTCGTGTTCCTTTTCGGCATCGATACCGTCGTACACTTTGAAATAGACATTACCGATGGCGATGCCTTCGTTTAGGAGTTTGTCTTGGAAGAGTTGGACAGCACCGTCATAGGGCGTTTTGAGCACGACGACGAAGCTGGACTCGGGTCCGGCCTGTATTTCTTCTACGGGGACGATGGAGGAGTAGCCCTCTTTGCCATATAGCTTGCCGTCAGGCATCTCCTGTCCCCATTCAAAGCGTGCGCAGTTGAAGCCGCCGTAGCGAAGTTCGCAGTATTTTTTGCCTTTCCTTCGTAGGAATACGGTGTATGCGTTACGTTTGGCGTTGGGATTGACATAGGGGGCTATGCGGATGCGGGTGAGGATTTTCCGACCACCCTCTTCATCGACAATTTCGGTAGTGATGTCGGGAGCATTGTTTGACAATGCCTTGATGCGGTATTCTTGGGGCAAGAAGTAGATGGCATCGTCCTTGAAGGGGTCTTTGAAGTAGACGGTGTGGGCATGGCCTTCGTTGTCGAGGAATGTTTCCTTTTCCCAGCAGAGGAGGTTTTTGACATCTTCGAACATGTGGCTGTCTTCAAGGGCATCGATGTCGATAGTACCACTGACAGTGGTGGTCTGAGGCTCAATAGAAGCGTTTTCTTGTTTGAGTTTTTCCTGCAACTCAGGTGAGGTAATGTCGAACCATAGAAACTTGCCGCTCCATTCGATTTTGGCACCCCCCTCTTTGAGTATGGCTTTTTTGAGTGCGATGAAGTTTTGGATGTCCTTCCACTTCTCTGTGCCGCCAGCCTCCTGCGGACGCTGGCTGCTATTCATATAGAAATTTAGATTCTGGGTATGGTCGGGGTAGATGAGTTTGATGTTCAGATTCCTCAGTATCATGGGCACGGCATCGGCCACGTCAGTATTGACAGTGAACTTGTAGTCCATGATGACCTGGTCGTTTTCGATTTTGAAGTACAAGTGGATGGGTGTCCCATCGAGACTGAGCCGTTCGAATACTAGCTTGGGCTCTCCATACTCCATGGGCTGGAGGTTGCTGTCGAAGCCCTTTATCTTTGTGCCGGGCACGTATGGGCCATAGAGGAAGTTGATTTCTTCCGAATTGACCATCTTGCTGATGAATGTTTTGAGCGTTTCGCTAAGGGGAATGTCCATGATTGTGAATAATGTGATTGGTGAATGGTGATTAGTGGCCTGTGTTTTTCTGTGGACTATGATTAGTGACCTGTGAAACGAGCGCTATCGTGTCACCGGTCACCAAATAATTAAGCTTTAGGTGGTACTGCATCGGGCAACAATATGGTTGTGCCAGAGATGGGGGTCTCGTCGCTGTTGATAGTGTCGCCAGTGAGAGTGACGTATTCGGCCAGTATGCGGGGCTGTATGGCTGGATTCTTAATTTGAATGGTAACCACCTTGTCTTCGTTACTTTGCTTAATTTTGAAGGTTGGGCAGTTGTCGTCGTTGTAGTGGATGCCGTTTGCATCGTCGTCATACTTGATATGGATAGCTACGAAGTACCATTTCTCCCAGTCCATGCCTGCAGGACTGAATGTGAGGTTGAGGTCTTGAATGACGGGTTCGGGCGCAGGCTCGGGTGCAGTTGCAGGAGTGCTACTGCTGCCTATTGTCTGGGAGGGACTGGATGAGCCAGAGTTCACAGGAGCGGCAACGTCCTGCGTGGGGGGTGCGGCGGCTGGCAGTATGACGTAGGTGTTGGCTGTCTTTTCCTCACTGGGGATGATTATGTCGCCCGTCGGTGGGACGTATTCGGCAATGATGCGGGGTCGGATGGAGTCATCGAGGACGGGAATTTCGACTGTACATTCACATTGCCCTTCTATGAGTTTGAGTGGCTTAATCTTTTCGTCACCATAATGGAGGTTGTTGGTGGGGTCGTCATATTTGAAATGTAGGATGACACAGAACCACTTTTTCCAGTCGATCATGCCACCGTCGATGTCGATGGTCATGCTGTGGGGAATGGCGGCCCTGTTGACGCTGACTTTGAGCTCGATAGTCTGCTGGTAGGTGTCGGCACTCATAGCGACAGGGGCTGACCATTCGGACTCTTGACGCTCGTCGTTGCCTACGACATAGTATTGATATTTGTACTTGTAGGTCTTTTCACGGTCTTCTTTGAGACGAATTTGCCATTGCCACATGTCGGGATCATCGAACCAAGGACTGTACTCCTCCTTGCCTTGGCATTTGACGATTACTCGTACCTTGTCAATGTCGGAGCGTTTGAAGAGGAGGTCGAAGTTGGTGGTGAAGACACCAGTGAGCTTGTCGTTGACGGTAAGGGATTTGGTCGAGTTGTCGCCGTGATACTCTTGTGACCAATCGTCGGTGCCGTCGAGGTAGAAGTAGTGGATGCGGTAGGTGTAGTCGGAGGTGCCTTTGTACATAAAGCAGTTCCATGTGTCGATGGGGTTCTGCTGGGTGAGGGTGATGGTTTTGGTAGCACCGTATTGGTCAGGTGCGTCACGGTATTTGAATTCGACATCGAGTTTTTGGATGACGTTCCAGGCTACGTCGCCAGCTGTGCACTCTACGCAGAGGTTGCGCATGTCGACATAAGGGACATATATGTCGCTGCCGATGCCACTACATTCTTTGAGTTGTGTCCATTTTTGGTCTTCGCTCATGTTGCGGTAGACATCGTAGCCGCGGTAGCGTATCATGGTGCTGTAGTAGAATTTGTCTATCAGTTTGCCTTGGTCGTCACGGCTCATGATGACTGAGAAAGTCTTGGTGTCGGGATTGTCTTTGTCGAAGTTGAAAACGCGGTCCATCTTGGTTGCACCAGTCTTTTCCTTGTAGATGACTCGGACAGAGACGATGGCGATGTCGCGTTCGAAATTGGTGTTGTCGACGCGGACGGGAACTATCATTTCTTGGAAGTATATGTCGCTAGCATCAAGTTCGCGCACGTAGGTGTTCATGTCGACTCCTTTGAGTAGGAGCTCGAGGGTCTGGTTGGGATTGGCTTCGAACTCGACGGCCTTGTTTTTGGTGATTGTGAAGTCGTAGTCGGTATGGGCTTCGATATTTTCGATGTTGCGCAGGCGGTAGTCGATGTCGTAGGCGACATTTTTCTTCTTACTGTCGGTATGGGCCTTGCCATCTTTGTCGGTATAAGTGTTCTCAACTTGTCCGGTTTCCACGTCGTGGGGGGTGGCAATGTCGTTGGGGTCGAGGGGTTGGACATGCTCGAACATCATGTCGCACACTTTGTCGGCGAGCTGGTCGCCGAGCGACTTGATGATGAGTTCTTCGTATTTTTCGTTGTTTTCGTCTTTGATGTAGCCTATGATTTCGATTTCGATATTTTTGGTAATAGAGTTGTAGTTGTTTAGGTAGTTGTATAGATCTTCTTTGGAGATGTAAAGGTCGGCGCCGTTGCAGTAGACTCTGCCACTTCGGTTCATGTTGTTTATTTCTTTGGGGAGGATATATTCGCCACGGTATTTGGAGTCGAGGCCGGCGTGGGAGTTGCGTTTGTTTTTAAATACACTGTATATTTGGTCGTACTTGATACGCGCCTTAGCAATGAAGGGCATGAAGGCATCGTATTTGAGCTCATATTCGATGACAGCACTAAGGTTGACACTCTTGTCGTCTTTTTCGTGGGGCTTAAAGATTTGGTAGAGGATTTGCGACTCTTGGGCATCGTAGTTGGCGGCAAATGTGGCGTTGCAGTTTCCGAAAAGGCTGGGTTTGGTCTCTTTGGTAAACTTTCCATCGACGTCGGAGCTGGCGAGGTTGATGGTTGCCTTGCCAGAGGTGAAGTCAACGGGACGTATGGTTACTCTGTGGGTGTTGATGGGGATGATTCTCCACAGTCGTTTATTGATGCCGGTCAATGTGCTTGGTGGGATAATCTTAGAGGTGTCATATTTGGGGTAGTATTGAGCAATAAGGCTGTTGAAATTAATTGTCCGCACAGCGTTCTCAATTTTTTGCATCTCATCATCGGTGAGTGCGAGATTGACGGAAAGAACTAGTCGGCCTTCTTGAACGGCATTGGAGCCTTCTTTTTTGATGCCGCGACCGATGACCATGTAGTCAAAGACAGACTTTTTGGTCTCGGGGTTGACGGTGATGCGGGGGTGGTTGTTGATGTAGTAGATGGTGTAGGGGTCTTGATGGTCGTGATAGAGGGATATGTATGGGGCACCATCTACTCCGGGGCAGGGGATGAAATTTGTAATCATAATGATGTGTTTTTAATAATCAGTAATCATTAATTAAGATTATTCATTTTTTAATTAGACACTTAGGACATATTCTGTTCTGTCGGTGTAGAATTCTGTTTGGTTTGGGGTGAAGTTTGTAGATGTGCCGTCGTTGCGTTTGAGGATGACTGATTTGACGGTTATTTTTTCAGGATCCTCGGCGTTGTAGTTGGTTACAAAGTAGTATTCGGGTTTCCGCTTGGTGAGTGTGAAGGAGTGCTCGCGGTTGCCTTGTTGGAGCAAGATGTCAATGCTTATAATGTTCTGGAAGGTATCTTCTCCTTGTGCGGTGGTGAACAGGATCATACCGGAGGTGGGGTTTTGAATTATGAGTTCTTTGCGTTCGAGAGAGGCGGTGATGACGGTAAGTGCGCGTTGGGAGATAGGGATGTTGTTGTAGGGTTCGTTGAGGGTGTAATTGATTTGTGCTTTGTAGTGACTGTTTGGGTTGAGGAGGATAGTGTCGTTGGTGTCGGAGGTGATGCTGAGGTCATAGATGCTGGAACCTAGGGTGCTATTGTGTACGGGAAGGAGTGAAAGCAGAGCGGTATTGAGGCCTTGGTTTAGGGTGAGGTTGCCTGCCGTGATGTTGAGGGCGTAGATGCCCGCGATATCGTCGGGGCCGATGGCGATGACTTTGTTGGTAGTGGTCTTCCACAGGGTTTGGAAGAGGAAAGACTGGTCGGGATCAAAGCCGACACATTTCTGGGAGTCGAAGACCAGAGTCACTTTATAGTATAGAAGTTTTGGGGAGAGGGTTTCGTTGGTTATCTCCTCGTCAGTGAATTGGCGTTTGAGTTCGGAATCGGTGGGTATGGCGGTGGAGAATTCTTCAGAGTAGAACTCGATTTCGGCCTCGGGTTTCTCTTTGGTGAGGGAGACGACATGTCCAGTACTTTCGGGGTGTTTGAGGTCGATGCTGATTTGCTTGAGGTGGTAGGTGTCGAAGTCGAGTGATGAGTATAGCTTGATGGTGTGTTTGCGGAAGAAGCCCATGCCCAGTCGGCCGACCATCACTTGGCGTTCGAGGTCGAAGTCGGTGCCATCGACGGTAACCATGCCGCAGGGGTGGATGATTTGGTTGATGGCGGTCTGCCTGTTGAAGATGTAGGTGCGTTTCTTGGTTTCCCTTAGATTACGCTTTTTGTAGGTGTAGGCAATCTTGGCATTGAGTTTCCATTCAACGCTGTCAACATTGGTGACAATGGACTCGCTGGACTCTTTGCTCGTAGTGTTTTTGATGTCTTTTTCAGATGGTTCGGTAATAGTCGGTTGGGTGTTCTTGTCATCACTGATAGGTGGTTCGGTAACAGGTGGTTGGGTGTTCTTGTCATCACTGATAGGTGGTTCGATAACAGGTGGTTCGGTGTCCTTTGGCTTCTCTGTGGGTTTGACTTCTTGTTCTTTCTTCTTGTCGGCTAAGAATAGGTTGTATTGCTCTTCTTCCATGTATTTTTTGACAACGGCGTATTTTTCCCACTTTTCGGTGGAAGAAACCTTCTTCTCCCATATATCTTTAGTTATTCTGCTGTGTTTGTCAGCAAGTTCTCTGAATTTCTTTTTATTTGGTTTTTGTGAGGAGGAAGATGAAGATGATGTGTTGTCGCAGGGGTCGCAGCAAGGGTTGCAGTTGTTTTGTTCGCGGATGGGGCAGCCGTTTTTGTCATAGCCGATGTCCTTTAGGTATCTTGTGTATCCTGATTCGTTGACGTATTGCTCTTTGGTTGAGTATTTTTCGAAGTCGGCTTCAGTAAGGTCTTTTTTGAGCCATTCGTCAAGGTCTATTTGCTTGCCTACGCCTGCGATTGATATGAATGAGGGGTATGTGCGGGTTTCGTTGGAAGTGTTGGTGTTCTGTTGGGTGTTCTGTTGGGTGTTCTGTTGGGTGGTTTGTTGGATATTTTGTTGAATGGTTTGTTGGATGATTGTGGAGAGGTTGGAGGAATTGGAGGGTTGCTGACCTTGTTGTTGGGCTTGTTGTTGACCTTGCTGCTGATCTTCAGTTTTCTTTTCTTCAGTTTTCTTTTCTTCAGTTTTCTTTTCCTCAGTTTTCTTTTCTTCGATTTTCTTCCCCAGTTTCTCCATCTCTTTGGCTGCGCTGAAATCCTCTTTGGGTAAAGGAGTGGCTGTGAAGAGTTCTGCGGAGAGTAAATCTTTGACCAGTTTGATGGCATTGGGGTCGTCTGCACCGAGGGGGGTGCCAGTGTTGTTTCCGGCGAAATCGATTTGTTGGACCACGATGCTGCCTTCGTCGATGAGCTTTCGGTACATATTCTCTATGTCCACATCGGCAGCAATGGAGATGCCGAATCCGTCTTTATTGGTGTTGCTGCTTTTGTCATTTTTTTCTTGGGAAGAATCCTCGTCACCATAGGTGAAATCGCCAGTGAGATTGAAGTGGCTGTCCCAGTAGTCTTCGATGGCTTTGAAGTCGACGGTGATTTTGACATAATGGGCTGGCTCGATGCCTTTGTACGTGAGGTCGTAGAGTACAGATATTTGTGAGTTGATGTATTTTTCGGATTGAGGCTGGGATGAGTCATCAACGTCGTCGGACTGATTTTTCTTGCTACAGGTGAGCATATTGTACATGATTTCAGCGTCCCGCCCACCCAAACGGACTGAGAATACAGCGGATTGTTTGCCATAGAGCGAAGGGTGTTGCGAACCGACGATTCTGACTTGTGAGAGGGGTTTCTCTTGCGCTCCATCCTCGCCAAGCACGTATAGTTTCACGTCGCCTTCATTGAAGATGACGGGTGTCAACACAAATTCGTCTGATGAGGAGATGATGTCATCAGCATCGAAGTCTTCCTCGTCAATTGATTCGCCATTGGCCTTCTTTTCGGTGACGGCTTGCCGTATAGCGTAGGGGAGGAGGTTTTTAAACTCTTTCTTGAGTTCGTTGATCTCTGCTTCCGTAGGACCGAGTTCTACTTGGAGGGTGAGGAAACCGCCTGTCTGATTGATATCGTCGTTAAACTTGGGGTTATCGGTGTCCCCCATCTCCGAATTAATATAGACATAATAGCTCAGTTTCTTTCCGTTGTCTGCAATATGGACATTACCCTCTTTGGGAAGATACCAATACTTTCTCTTATCTGCATGGTCACGAAAAAGGGTTATCCCATTTATTGATACCGCATACTCTTTAGCTAGCATAATTTTATAGTTTTTTACCCGTTGAAAGAATTATGTCAGTGCGCAATTCCGTCAAATGGTTTATGGTTAATGATACAGTAGGTTCTTTATACTTTTTGGCCGTTATGACAAGCAGAACCCGTTGACCTGCCAAACCGATGTCACACCGTGGTGTTTTTTAACATTTTTTTCGACTGCAAATATACAACTTTTTTTAATTAACAAAGAATACTCTAATTTTTTTTTGCACTTCTTAAGATAATTGACTGGTATTACACATATTACAATCAATCATTTTTCTTTTTATTATCACCTTACTTTAAGTTTGACAAGTAAAACAAACATGCATTTCTAGTCGTTTTTAGCCAAACGCTTTTGTCTTCCTTTCCACAATCCTTAGCCGGGTAGTTTAGTGTTGATTATGCTTTGTCAGTACCTTTCTTCGTCGTACCTTCGTCGTGCCTTCGATTCTACAGACGAAGAAAACAGGAAGGCACAAAGGAGGGAGGCAGGAGGTAAGAGGTAAGAATTAAGAATTAAGAATTAAGGGCTTAGAACTATGAACTATGGGGCATCAATAAGGTAAGAATAAAGGATATAAGAACTATGGAGTTTTTTCTCATGGGCTTTGACGAATGGGCAGTGTATGAGCTGGGGGAAGGTGAGCATATTGTGAATGGGGAAGGTGGGGTGGATGTGTGCTTGGATTGAGGTCGGTGTTTTTTTTGGATTAATTACTATTTTTTTGTGTATCTTTGCATTTGCGTTAGTTGTACTGTTTTATGAAAAAGATATTGAAAATCATTGTTTTTGCACTGGGAGCAGTTGCAGGGCTGCTGGTGGTGCTGCTGCTGGCGGGCAGCCTGATGGGCGGTTGCGCCACGAGAAATTATGTCAACAGCCATGCCGAGGAGCTGATAGGAAGGCAGGCAAGTGTGGAGCATGTGGGGCTGAACTTGCTGACGGGCCGTGTGACTGTGCGCGGGCTGGAGGTGATGGAGGAGGACGGTAGGACACGGTTTGCGGGTTTCGACACGCTGGATGTGTCGGTGTCGCTGTTGAGGCTGCTGGGCCGGAGGGTGCAGGTGCGCCATCTGACGCTGGCAGGCTTTGATGCCCACATTGTGCAGGACAGCATGAGGTTTAATTTTTCGAGCATGGTGGACTACCTGCGTGGCGACACAACAGCTGAGGAGGAGACCGACAGCACTCCCAGTCGCTGGAGTGTGAGCATGCACCGCATACGTCTGTCTGAGAGCAGTCTGCTCTACGAGGACCGCCCGCGGCAGAGCCATATAGGTTTCCACCGCCTTAACCTGCTGGTCCCCGACTTTGTGGTAGGCGGCGGGGAGCGCACTGATGCCGACCTGACGGTGGCCTTGGCCGAAGGTGGCGAGCTGGCCGTGGGGGCCAACCACGATGCTTCGACGGGCGACTTCGAGGTGAGGCTGAGGCTTGAGGATTTTGCACTCGACCAGCTGAAGCCATATGTGGTGGACCGCACTTTTATCGAGCACATCAATGGGCATCTGGCCCTCACTGCATCGGCAAGGGGCAACACGGCTCATATTATCGAGAGCGCAATAGCTGCCAACGCCGTGGTTGAAGGCGTGGAGGTGGTGGACAGCAGTGCCACCGCAGTGGCCGCGCTGAAGCAGCTGAGGGTGGAGGTAAACAAGATAGTGCCTGGCCAGCGGCTGATAGATGTAGGCAGCATTGACCTGGACGGCCTGACGGCAAGCTATGAGCTGTTTGCCGACAGCAGCAACACGTTGAGCCGCCTGCTACAGCCCAAGGGCGACGACAGCCTGATGGCAGCCACCGACAGCAGCGCGGCAGCCGAGGAGGTAGACAGCCTGCCCCAGCCACCGTTGCAGCTGAGGATAGGACGGGTGGCCCTGAGGGGCATCAACCTGACCTATGCCGACCACACGATGCCTGACGACTTTGTGTTTCCGGTGACCGATATCAGCCTGGAGGCGACAGACCTGACCACCACGGGCATGAACAATGCACGCCTGCGGGCCAACCTGCCAGGTGGAGCCACCCTGGCCGCCGACTGGCAGGGCAATATCAGCCAGTGGAAGCAGCACCAGCATCTGGTACTGAACCTCAAGGGGCTGCACCTTAAGGACCTCAGCCCTTATATGGTGGCATACTTCGGAATGCCTTTTAGCGACGGCATCTTCAGCTTTACGAGCAACAACAGCATAGTGGCAAGTCGTTTGGACGGCAAGAACCACATAGACATCTACAAGCCCACCTTGGGCGAGAAGCGGACGGGGGTGAAGCCACGGCTGAAACTGCCTGTGAGGGCGGCACTGTATGTGCTTAAGGACAAGGACGGCAAGGTGCTGCTGGATGTGCCGGTGAAGGGCAATGTGGACAATCCCGAGTTTAACTATATGAAGCTGGTGTGGAAGACCTTGGGCAACCTGATAGTGAAGGTGGCTACATCGCCGGCACGCCTGCTGAAGGATATGAAGGATGGGGGCGAGGAGCTGTTTGTGCCTATCGATGCTGAAGAGGAGGATTTCACCTCGGAGCAGCTGTATCTGATAGACCAGCTGGCGGAGATGGTGAAGGATGAGGAGGCTATGGTGCTGCACTTTGAACTGCAGACACGCCCCAACGACAACGACAGGCCTGCCACGCACCACCAGCACCTCAACAGGGCTCTGGCACACCACCTTGAGAAACTGGGCGTGGGCAAAAAGCAGTATAGCATCCACACCGCCGCACCCGACGAGAATGTGGCAATGGAGGGATATGCGATTGAATTGAAAATTGAAAATTGAGAATTGAGTTGAAGGAGTTCCGGCGGACTACCGATAGCGGAACGGAGCAGAGAACGAAAGAATTGAAAATAAACTATAAACAATAATCTTTAAACTCTAAAAGTAAAAAGAATTGTGAATAAGCTCTAAACTTTAATCTCTAAACTTTAAAACTATATAATAAGATGAAACATTTTGTCGTATTGGTATTAGGTTTGTTTCTTCTGCTCTTCACGGCGCAGGGGCAGGTGCTGAGGCCTGAGCAGGTGCGCCACAACGCCCAGCAGTTTGCTAACGAGGCGATGGGTAAGGAGGTGGAGCTGAAGGAGGAGGCACTGCCCGAATGGGGCAGCCTACATGCCTACAATATGGTGGGCGGCGGCTATGTGATAGCCAGCAGCGACGAGCGCGTACGCCCCATTCTGGCCTATTCGACCACAGGGTGTATCAACTACAACGACCTGCCTGACGGGTTGCAATACTGGCTGGGGGAATATGAGAGCCAGACTGCCCAGCTAGGACTCACAACATTGGAGGAGCTGATGGCCGCCTACGCCGACACATTGACAAAGCTGCCCGAGTTAGCAGACACTGTGGCCCCCCTGTTGTCGACAGCATGGACACAATATCGCTACGGCTACAACAGCATGGCTCCTTACGACAGCGTGATAGCCGCCGACAGCACGATGTCCCGCTTTGAGGGGAGACCCACGGTGGGCTGCATGGCTCTGGCCATGGCCCAGGTAATGCGCTACTGGCAGTTTCCGACACATGGCGTGGGCAGCCACAGCTACAGCCTAGAGGGTGTATACGAGTGCTGGCGCTACGGCACGCTGAGCGCTGACTTTGCCAACACTACCTACGACTATGCCCACATGCCCTACAAGCTGACCGACAGCAGTTCGGCGACAGAGGTGGAGGCTGTGGCCAGGCTGGCATCGCACTGCGGCATCAGCTGCAATATGCAGTATAACACCGATTGTCGCGGATCGTCGGGGGCACATCTGAACAGCGCCTTGGCCGCATTGCAGCATTATTTCCACTACAGCCCCAACGCCCATATGGAGATGATGATGCAGCACGGCGCCTCGGCATGGAAGAGGATGCTGAAAGAGGATTTGAGCTCCGGACGCCCGATATTGTACTGCGGGCAGTCGTATCGCAACGATGCCGACAGCACCGTGGAGGGGGGCCACGCCTTTGTGTTTGACGGCTACGACGCAAGGGACTATTTCCATGTGAACTGGGGCTGGCACGGGTCGTGCGACGGGTACTACTCGCTCAGTGTGCTGCGCCCAATGACGCAATATGACTTTACATCATACCAATACTGCGTATTGGAGCTGGAACCCTGCACAGAGCCCATGCCGGTGCTCACCATGGCTGCTGACCTGACGCTGGACAGCCTGCGTATCGACACCCACGAACCTCTGAGCGGCCACTACAGCATTACCAACATGGGCGACGCAAGGGGGACGCTGTTCTATGGGGTGAACATTTATGGCAAGGAGGACCGAATGTACTACGGCTGCGTGGACGGCCGCCGCATAACGCTCGACCCAGGCGACACGGCAGTGTGCGACTTTGCCTACTGCCTGCATCTGCCCGAGGGCGAATATACTGCCCTGATGCAGTACAGCACCGACAGCTTCTATGCCGGGATAGAGGTGGATGAGACGCTATACCATGCCGACCTTGACCATGTGTATGAAGTGGATTTCAGTGTGGCAGACACACGGCATAGGGAGCTGAGCAACCTGGTGCTGTTTCTACGCTTTGCTGACGACCCGCCCTTTAGCAAGGGTGCTGCCGACATACACAACCTGTTCAGTAACGCACAGAAGAATGTTGAGGACTATTTCCAGAAGATGTCGTATGGCTACATTCGGTTTAACACGGTGTATGCCCGGCAATTACAGGGAAGCCTGATAGTGCCATACACCGACAGCCATCCTCGCGGCTACTACCAGCCCTACAGCGAAGATAACCCGATAGGCTACACCACGCCCAACCCCACAATAGGTATTTCGATGCGCGAGGCTGAGCTGATAGCAAGGCTGTGCCGCTATATCGACTCCGCCCGGCTGGTGAGAGGACAGAATGTGCTGGACGGCGATGACGACGGCGACATAGACAATGTGTCGATCGTTGTTCAAGGCAACGTGGGCAGATGGGCCGAACTGCTGTGGCCACATATGGAGTTTTTCCCCCACGACTCGGTGGGACACACCGTAACCATCAATGGAAAAAGGGTGAATGCCTTCAACTTTGAGTTTGAGGGCAGCAGCTATTTCTCCCTGCGCACCTTTGCCCACGAGATGGGGCATTCGCTCGGCCTGCCCGACCTATATCACTATCACCACTACACCGATGTGTATCCCGTATACTACGACATGATGGCAGTGGGGACCAACCACCCCTCGGCAATATATAAGCATCGGGTGCTGAATTTGGGCAACACACCCACCCAAATCACCGAGGAGGGCAACTATACCATCAACGCTGTGAACAGCAGCCCTACAAACAACCTATACTATATCAAGTCGGCTATCGACAGCACCCAATGGTATACTATTGAATACCGCTCGCCCGACGAGGAGTATGAGGTATCACTGAATCAGAGCGGTCTGATTATCGGTCGCTGGGTGGACACGACGACAAGGGACATTTACCGTGGGGGCAACGCCTTTTTCGACTACTACAACACCGCCAATGCCTACTGGGTGTTTCGACCCAATAGCGATAGCGACACGCTGAACGGCGACGTGGGCGACTGCTATTTCTC
The DNA here is from genome assembly GCA_017428115.1 of Bacteroidales bacterium. Lineage (GTDB taxonomy): Bacteria > Bacteroidota > Bacteroidia > Bacteroidales > P3 > Colimorpha. The sequence continues at coordinate 22,417 of JAFRRK010000080.1, forward strand.
GTATGGCTCGGGGAGAAACGCCTTCGGACCCTCCACCAACCCCCACCCCTATCTGACCGACGGCACGCGGGAGCATAGTTTTGAGATATACAATATTATGGAGAATGGCGACGAATGCACCTTCTCAGTAAGATGGCTGCATGAGGACTGCGAAGACCTACCCAATCAGGTGGTGGCGGCATACCCCAACCCCACCAGCCGAAGAATATGGCTGAAAGGAGTGGTCGAAGGCACACCGATTCGCATTTACAACACCTACGGCGCATTGCTGCTCACCGTTGTTTGGAACGGCAATAGTATAGACCTGACCCAGCTCCCAGCAGGACTGTACATGCTTGCCACGCCTACTTCTGCATGCAAGATTATCAAGAAAAACACAGACTAAGTATAACGTGCTTACAAATAAATTAATAGCAACTTACGATTCAACTATATGGGATTAACAAAATGGATTTTTGCAGGGCTTGGCTGGGTGATAGGTGCTGGTCCATTGGGAGCCCTGCTGGGCTATATGATAGGTAATGCCATTGAGCGCAACAGCCAACAAATAGGCTCAGGGAGCCAAGACTTTAGCAGTCACCGCGGCCCCTATCGCAATAATGGCACACAGGACGACATCAATGTGGCCCTAATCGTGCTGATAGCCGCCATAATCAAGGCCGACGGCAATGTCAGACGGTCGGAACTGGACTATGTGAAACGTTTTCTGCTGAAAAATTATGGCGAAGAGAAGGGTAAGCAGTACCTTATTTTGCTGCGCGACTTGGTGAAGCCCGAAAGGTACATTGACGTTGCCGCCATCAGCAACCAGATAAAGCAAAACACCGACTACACCACCCGCTACCACATGATGGACTTCCTCTTTGGGCTGGCAACGTCCGATAACAGCTACACGCGGCTAGAAAACGAGGTGATGCTTTCGATAGCAAAAGGCTTGGGCATCAACACTAGCGACTATATGAGTATGTACACACGCCACGTCGAGTTACATAATAATAGAGGCAGCAGCAGTTATTGGCGCAATGCAGGCGGCGGTTCGAGCTACTCAAGTTCGTCTAGCTCAAGCGGCTACGGCTCACAGCGCAAAGACCCCTATAAGGTGCTCGGATTGACATCCACCGCCACCGACGAGGAGGTGAAAAAAGCCTACCGCCGCCTAGCCATGAAGTATCATCCCGACAAAGTGGAGGGAATGGGCGAGGAGGTGAAAAAGAATGCCGAAGCCCAATTCCGCGAAATCAACGAGGCTTACGAGCAGATAAAGTCTGCCCGCGGGATGAAGTGATTCCCCTGAGGAAGTCGGCTTTGAGACCCCGATTGAGGTTGCGCTGGTCGGCAATGAGCTCGCCTTTGTTGGCCTCGACAAGCATCCAACCCTGTGCGGTGAGGGCGTAGTCCCAACTGACATATCCCAACTTGGGCAGTCGGCGGGCACAATCTTCGGCTGCTGCCAACAGCTGCTGCCAGCAAGGTATCTGTTCGCCCATGAAGGTAATGCCACTATCGGGGTGGCTAAGCTGTTTTTCAGGTCCCTTGCTAGTAGCGGAGGTGACGATGATGCCGGTGACAGGGTCGATGTTTGCACAATAGCCCCCTTGGGCACAATTGTCGCAGAAGGCACCATGGCAGCCACAGCGCAGGTTGGCAGTGAGCACAGTGATGCTGCCGCGGTGGTTGAGGGTATTGATGCGCACAGTGTTCACCGAACTCGGGTTCCAACGTGCCATGGAGGGCAACTGCTCAATGCGCTGCTCCACAATATGGCGACGCCCACGATGCACAATCTCGTCATACAGGCGGCTCCACCCGTCGGCATCCTCGGCATGCAACAGCCGCACACCGCGTCCCGCACAATCGTCGACAGGTTTCGACACCAGCCACCCCTCGTCAAGGCCGAAACGCACAAAGGCATCATGCTGGCCCTTATCGGTGCAGAGCATAAAACGGCGCTTATAGTAGTCGGAGAATAGCAAGGCCGTGCGGTATTTGTCCATCACCACGGCCTGCTGACGAGGATTATTGATACGTCGGCACACCCGGTTGCGATAGGCATCCGTGATGTAGGTACGCCTCTCAGCATCATCCTTGTGGGCAAAATCATAGCTGTCGTACTCTTCATAATAGGTTCCATGCAGCAGGGCCTCATGGCATTTGTCCTTATCGCCATGAGCTAACCTAAGATAATGACGATAGCGACGGGGCAACAAGGTGCGATAGAGTAAGAGATAGATATTTTGAATCGAAGGGGAGGACATCTTTTATGAATTGAGAATTGAGAATTGAGAATTAGGGCGGGAGCCAAAACATCACAACATATCCGCTTTCAACACTAAACTCTCAACTCTAAACCTATTGTTTTTTACTTCCACCATAACTCCCATTATAACTTATCTTAGTCCTTAATTCTTACCTCATTATTGCTGCTCATTAGTTGCCGAAGGTTGCCACTGAAGATGTTGTGGTGGAATTGGGTCGTAACACCCTGTATAGCTCCTGCTGAACACGGGTACGGATATTCATATCTGCCAAACGGTTAGGCGACACGTTGGGACACACCCGATTGGAGAGGAATATATAGATTAGTTTGCATTCGGGGTCTACCCACACCATGGTGCCGGTGAAGCCCGTGTGGCCATAGCTGCTCTTAGACACCTCGTTGCATGGGCTGCCGCCGCTGCCGGAGAGCAGGGGTTTGTCAAAGCCCAGCGCACGACGGCAACCCTGGCCGGCATAGTAGCAGGTGTTGAACATCTTGATAGTTTCCTCTTTTAGATAACGTCTGCCATCGTAAACACCTCCGTCGAGCAGCATCTGAAGTATACGCGACAGGTCGTCGGCGGTGCTAAAAAGCCCAGCATGGCCCGAGATGCCGCCCATGGTGTAAGCATTCTCGTCGTGCACTACCCCCCTCACCAAACGATTGCGATAATGGCGGTCTTCTTCGGTGGGTGCTATGCGCAGGCTGTCGATGCCGTGTTCCAACGGGTTGTAGAAGGTGCTGCAGAGCCCCATGGGAGAGTAAAAATGGCGGTGGACAAAGATGTCGAGACGCTGTCCTGAGACATGCTGCACCAAGTCGCCAAGCAACATAAATCCCAAGTCGCTGTATAGATATCCCGCCTGTGGTTGTATCGGAGTGGACACGACCTGCTGCATAACACTCTCCAGCGGGTCGTCGCTCTCCTTGGCCTTCTTCCAATAGGAGTCGAAAGACTTCAGCCCAGCCATATGGCTCATGGTCTGCCGGATGGTGATATGCTGCTTGTCGGTGTGTTTCAAATAGGGTAGATAACGGCTCAAGGGGTCGTCAAGCATCACCTTGCCTGTTTCCACAAGTTTCATCATAGCCAATGTGGTTGACATCATCTTGGTGACCGAAGCCAAGTCATAGACCGTTTGCATGTCCACCAGAGGGGAGTTTGGTTCATAGGTCTGATGGCCGTAAGCCTTGCGGAAGAGCAGCCTGCCCTCCTGCATGGCCAGCACTTGGCACCCGGGCATGGCATGTTGGGCGATACCTTGTTCGATGATGCTGTCTATCCTACGTTCTACCACCAGGCGCAAAGGGCGCACAATAGTCTCACAGCGCAGACTGTCGTCTGCATTGGGCACCCGCCAAGTGTCAGGCTCCAAATGGGCACAGCCATGCTCATACTTGGTGCGCAACACGCGTCGACAACGTATGGCAATCAGCTGTCGGAGGTCCTCGTCAGCTTCGGCAGCACGGCAGATACGTTCAATAGCCTTGTTCACATCGGGCGGCAGCAGCAGTATATCGCTTCCAGCCAGGAGGGCCGCCAACTCGGCATCGCCATCCTTATAGTATTTCGTCACCCCCTGCATGTCCAAGCCGTCGGTTATAACCATGCCTTGAAACTTCAATTCCTTACGCAACAACTGATTCACCAACTTGTCCGACAGCGACGAGGGTCGATTCTTCGAGCTCTCATAGGCATTCACCTGGAGGTGGGCAGTCATCACCCCCTGCACCCCCTCCTCTATCAACCGACGAAAAGGGTAAAGATCCACCGTATCCATATAGGCGCGTGTATGGTTGATGATGGGCAGGTCGTAATGGCTGTCGGTCTCGGTGTCGCCATGACCGGGAAAATGCTTGGCCACCGCCATCACCCCCTCGCTTTGCAGGCCGCGCATATACTGTATGCCCAGCTGGGCCACCCTTCGGGGGTCGTCGCTGAAGGAGCGCACCCCGATTACAGGATTGTTGGGATTGCTATTGATATCCACCACAGGGGCAAAATTCACCTGTATGCCCATATTGCGACACTCGCGCCCTATCTCGCGCCCCATGGCATACACCAGCGTGTCCATCTCAGGGGGCAACATGCCCCATTCACCGTTCTTTGGAAAGGCATAGCAGTCCTTCAGTCTCATGCCCATACCCCACTCCGCATCAATACACACCAGCAAAGGCACACGGCTCACATATTGGAAACGCTTGATGAGGGGGAGGGTTCTCTGAGCAGTGCCCACAAAAAAGCAGACCCCGCCAGGCTCAGCCTCGCGGATAAGCTGCTCAAACTCGCGCTGTGCCTTGCCTTCCAGGTCCAACGGCACACGTATGCACATCAGCTGAGCCACCTGTTGGCGCAAATTCATGTCGCGCATAGCAGAGTCTACCCACTCCGTAGCCAGCCGACCCCTGTACCGAGCTGCCGCACGCTCCACCGCCGGCTTCATCCTCGACTGGCGTTTCATGCCACGCACCTGGGCCTGCGTGGTGAATGCCAAACAACACATACCAAGCAACAACAAGACTATTCGTTTCATAACACTCTGGGATTTATCTATTGGTAAAAAAAAGAATCTCTGTCTAGTAATATTTCTATATTGTAGTCATGCCGAACGCAGAGGGCAAACCACACAGTGTTTGCACAATGCCGAGGCGAAAAAACGAGTGATGAATACCAAACGCTTTGCCATACTATCTGAGCCAGTGGCGTGGATTGAGCGCATCCGTGCCGCACCACACCTGAAAACTAAACTCGCCCGTGCCGTCATCGCCCTTAGCCACAGTGCCTAGGGTCTGCTTAGTTGCCACCTTGCTACCCTGGCTCACAGCCACCGTGCCCAGCCCGGCATACACAGTCATATATGCTCCATGCTTCACTATCACTCCCTTGGTGCCAGTGGGGGTGTTAAACACCCTCGTCACCGTACCGGCATACACCGCACTCACCGTGGCACCAGAGGCACAATTGAGATCAATGCCAAAGTTGCGGTTCTGCCCACCCGAGGGGTGGTTGTAAATGCCAAACTCGCGCGACACAGACTTATAATATACCGGCCACGGAAGACGGCCCTTGTTCTGCACGAAATCGGTCGATGCAGCATCGCTGTACGTCTTGCCACCGCCCTTGCTGCCGCTCGTCGGGCTGCCCTTTCCGGCGCTGCTGCCCGTCTGGCCGCCGCCCGCGCCCTTTGCCACCTCGGCATTGATCATCTGCTGTATCTGCTGTTGCAGCTGCTGCCGTTGCTTCTCCTTTTTACTAATCTGCCTTTGCAGGCTCTTCTCATCCTGCTGGCTCTGGTTCAACTTCCGCTGTTGCTGCTGCTGTTCGCGTGCAAGGGCATCGCGCTGTTTCCTCTCCTGAGCCAGCAGCGACCCCTTCTCACGGCGCTGACGCTGCAGGTCTAGGCTCATATCGTTAAAAAGCTGTTCGCGCCTACGTATAGCAGCCTCCTGATGCTTACGATAACGCGAATACTCAGCAAAATATTTCATCTTCAGATAACAGTAGTTATATTGCTCATTATCCAACAGCAGCCCTACCGAATTCATATTCTGCCTCAACCCATACAGCGTGCGCACCACGCGTGCATACTCGGCCCTCATGCTGTCGATCTGCCCGCGTACCACACGCAGCGAATCCTCCGTGCGTACAATCTGGCGGTCCAGCAGCCCCATCTGCCCATTAATCACATCAATCAAACGTGTGCGTTCGGCTATACGACCCTTGATCAAGGCTATTTGTCGAGACGAATTTTTCGAATTTTTACGGGCCTTACCCAGTTCACTCGTCAGGCGGGCTATCTCCTTTTCAATCTTCGCCTTGTCGCGTTCCAACTGTTTCTTCGACTGTCCCTGCGCAGGAGCCGCACACAGCAACAGCGCCACCAGCAAAGGCAACGCACGCAACACTAGGCGGCTAAAAACTTTACCATACATAATCATTCATCAAATAATTTGCAAAAATACACATTTTTTCATTGCGCCCATACCCCCGACGCAAAAACTTATCCAAACCACAATGTTAATAATGCCCACCCTCCATCTCGACCCTAACCATTATTCAAAAAAAATGAGTATTTTTGCAAAAAAAATCAATCAAAAAAGTAACATCAACCTCATCAAGAAATGAAAGAGATAACATTCACCCTACGTAAAGGCGAGGACGACTACATCCAACTCATACAGCTTCTGAAAACGACCAACTGCGTGACATCGGGTGCCGAAGCACAAATGGTAGTATCCGAAGGACTAGTGAAACGCAACGGCACAACCGAACTGCGCAAACGAGCCAAATGCGTGCCCGGCGACATAATTGAGTACGACGGCATACGGATTGAGCTTAAGTAGCATTCAGCCGGCTTTCCGTGCAGCACAGAGAAAGATAGAGTTTTGTAGGTTACAAAGGTCCGAAAACGTTCGTCAGTCGACAATCCTTATGCGACCCTGCGGTTTGTCGTAGGGTGCCGCGATGATGCCGTGAAGATTGTTGAGAAGATAGTTCTCCAACACCTGCAAGTCGCCCACTCGTTCAGTAGCGACCAACTCAGCATGAGGGAAACGAATGGCATCACCTCCTTTTAGCAGCACATAGTCGTTGCTGGCAATGCTGTACATCTTGTCCAAGTCCAAGGGTATGCCGCCCACCTTCACATCACTTACACGGTAGGGGCCATCAACACGTAAGAAAGTGCCATTGCTATCCAACACCACACCCGACCGAACAGACGGGGAGAAAGAAAAACTGAGCCCGCTCACCTGGGGAAAACAGCCCTCCGCCTTGGGATATTCTCGCACAGCAGTTTCAAGGGCATCCAGCAGTTCGCGCCCCGTAGTGCGTATCACGCAGACAGTGTTGCCATACGGGGTGACGGCAAACAGCTGATTGTGGGTAATCGGGCCCTCAGGAATATTGGCGCGTATGCTGCCACTGTTTATCCAGCCCACGTCGGCACCCATCAGCGTGCGATAGGCGTCGGCAATCAGGTCGCCCAAATTCGTTTCACGCAGGCGGCACACCCTTACGTCACCCTCTTCGGCCACTAGCGCACATTGGGTCTGCGCCACCACACGCCCACCCATGGCGTCAAACGTCTCCTTGACCACACGCAGGGTGTCCTCCACAGCCTTGCTCACGCAGCCCACCGCGCGCAAACTATCGACATTGAGGAGCTTAAAGTTCAACTCATCAGCCATCACCATCATTCCTACATTTTTGAACAGGGTGCCCGTGGAGGTGAGTGGCACACGTCGGCCCTCACGGTCGTAGACCATACGGCAGGGAATCACATGGTGGTCGTGTCCATCGATGATGGCATCCACACCCTTCAGCAGGGCAGTCACCTGCACCGAGGTAGGGATTCCGTCGCTGTCGCCCAAATGCGAGAGCAGCACCACCCGCTCAGCCCCCAACGAGAGGGCAGCGTCAACACTGCGCTGCACCGTGGCAGCCAGCGAGGACGACGAGAAACCATATACAAATCGGCCCGCAGAATCTTTAAAGCTATCGGGATTTGACGTATACATAGTGGTAGGTGTAGTCACCCCCACAAAAGCCACCTCTACCCCGCCAAGATTACGCAGCACAAAAGGCACGAAGGGAGTGTCCATACGTGAGTCGAACAGAGCACGCCTCACTTGCCCGGTCTGCTGACCCACCCCATCCATACGACACAGGTTGCAACAAAGCAGAGTGGTAGAAAGCATATCCTCTATACGCCTCAACTGCTGCATGCCGAAGTCAAACTCATGATTGCCCAAACAGGCCGCATCATAGCCCACAGCATTCATCATCCTCACAACAAACTCGCCCTTAGAGGCGGCACCCATAGAGCCACCCGAGACAAAATCGCCCGCCGACACCACAGCCACATGGCAGCCCATGCGCTCAAGGCTGTCGCGCAAGCCGGCCAGCACCGGGTATCCGTCGACGGCGCAGTGCACATCATTTTCGTACAATACCACCACATCGCCAGGACGCTGAGCCAGCACCGTAGTGACCAAAAAGAATAAACCCAAAGAAAAAAAGACAATACGTTTCATATAATTGAATTGAGAATTGAGAACTGATTAAATTGAGAATTGAAATGAGGTAAGTGCAGCAAGCTTCCGCTAGCGAAGCGCAGAACAAGTAATTTGGTATCGTCCACGTTTAGTCCCATTTCGACTTCCACTTTCACCTCCATTAGCTCTTACTTCGTTGAGTGGCAAGTGATAAGATGTTTTATTCCTGCCTGTTCTACGCTACTAAGACGGAGAAGATACAAAGAGAAAACGAAGAAGGAACAACGAGACTGCGGAGTTTCATGGCTTCATTCAACCTGTAGACCTAAAGTAAAAACTAAAAACTAAAAAGCATATATGGCACACGCTTTTTAGTTTTTAGTTATTAAGCCATTGATTTTTGACTAGTTCCAGTTGAGGATTTTCTTAAAGTCGTATTCCTCGGGATTGGGGAGGTATTTCTTGGCGGCCTCGTAGTCGTCGGGGGTGATGTAGTCCATGATATCGTTGATATAGGACTGCACCTTGTTGGTGTTGACGTTGACTCGGCGAGGAGGTATCTTGCCGGTGACGGGGTCCTGGAGGTCCTTGAGGTAGAGGGGCGACACATTGCCTTGATGGTCGCTATAGACCATGCAGCCCGTGCAACCCTGCTTGTAGAGGGTGTGCACGCCCATGCCCATGAGCGAACAATAGGTGAGGTCGAATGCGATGGGGGTATGGCAACGAATCTCGTAGCCAACCTCCACGGGGCGGCTCTTCACTTTGAGGCCGAGGGCTTTCACCTTACGCTCGAGGAGGTCGTTGAAGATATGGGCTTTCGACACTTTGCCGAGCTCGGGGTGGCCATGGTCGTCGTATGTGAAGTGGATGCCGCTATTCTTTATTTCCTCGTCGCTGAGGCTGTGGAACACTCCCTCAGAAATCATTGCAGCTCCATAGTTGATTCCCATCAGCTTGCGTTTTACGATACAGGACACTACCAAGTTGATAATCTTGTCGACTGTGATTTCTGTCTTGTTGAAGAATTCGGGGATTACCACCATGGGATAGTGGCAGGCGCCAGCGATGCCCAGAGCCAGATGCCCCGCCGAGCGGCCCATAGCCGATACTACAAACCAGTTTTCAGAGGTGCGAGCATCCTCCATGACGGCAGTGCAGATCACTGTGCCCTGCGCCTTGGCACTGTTGTAGCCAAAGGTGGGTGAACTGTTGGGCAGGGGGAGGTCGTTGTCGATAGTCTTAGGCACATGGATGTTGGCAATGGGGTAGTGTTTGCTCTCTAGGAATTTGGCGATGCGGTTGGCGGTAGAGGCAGTGTCGTCGCCGCCAACGGTGACGAGTAGTTTAATCTCGTTGTCCTTGAAGAGGGAGAGATTGAAACGCTGTTCGAAATCTTCGTCGGTCGGTTTAAAGCGACTCATCTTGAGTATGCTGCCGCCCTTGTTGAAAATCTCGTCGGCAGTGAGGAAGTCAATATCCTGCATACGAGGATTGTCGGTGAAGAGCGAACTATAGCCGCCGTGGAGACCTATGACGCGGAAGCCATCGCGTAAGAAAGTCTTGGCCACAGAGGCCACCACCGTGTTCATTCCAGGAGCGGGACCGCCGCCCGTGAGTATTGCAATAGATTTCATGGTAAAAAAAGATTTTGTATAAATAATTTGCAAATTTACATAAATTCCTCGACATAGACACCCTCTTAAAAAAAATAATACGTTGTACTCTAACTATCAAACATTTATCTTCAGACAAGAAAGAGTCTCACCAGATAAAAAAGGCATAAAGGAGGATGAGTTAGATAGGCTTTTTCACACATGGCATAGGGTATACAACACCGCCATGACAAAAAAAACAATCCGCATGTGCAATAAAAAGCAAATAGGCTGTACATAATAACAAACATTTTGGCTTTTTTTTATTGGTTTTGATTGCAGCAGGGACTCCTTTTTGGAGCCCTGCATTTTTTATACTATTGCCAACAGAAACATTTTTGCTCATAAATCCAATTGGAGTTTAGGCACACGCTAATCGCAATATATACAGCATATTATCCAGAGGAATAATCACCAATCTCGGGGATGACATCTCCACCTCAGCCTACCATATCTTGCTCTTCACTGAGCAACATCCAGCCGCATTCTATCTCATAAAATATAAAGTCTATCAGAAAAAAAACAACAAATCAAAAAAAAGTGTTATCTTTGCTGCCTGAAAAAATAACTTTATTATGAATATGAATAAGACTATATATAACTTGGTTTGGGGCTTGGCATTATGTGCAGGGCTCCTCGTTTCGGGCTGCCAAAAGGAAGACAATATCAGCCCTATCAACTACAACATAGAAGTAGAAAACGACAACACGCTGGTGGGTACCTCTTGGTACTTCAGCAATAGCGATAAGATAGTAAACTCCGAAACCGCCTACGCCATGTTGTCGAAAATCGACTTCGAGGAAATCAACAAAGGTTCGTTCACTTTCTCGACCGACCCAACGAACATCAACAGCCACCGCCCGATGTCGTATATTCTACATAGCGGAGAGGGATGCCTATTGCTGCAGAATAGAGAGGAGGGGACAGACACTTTGAGATTCATCCTGCTGGACGACTATCATATGAAGGTGACCCTCACTCCCGCCACAGCAGGGGCCAACCCGACCATTGTCAACAATATGTTTAACACCGATGGGGACACTATGGAGGCTGTGTATTGCCGGCTAGAGGCAGACAAGACTTCCCCTTTGTGCGGAAGCAAATGGAATACGGTCTACACTAATGGGCTACAGTTGGGGAACTATTACAATGGTTTTACCTACATAGCAAGGATAGTGTTCGACGCTGAAGGGGGCGGCATAATGATTAGTGGTTATCATGGCTCTAAGGAAGGACATTTGGAGGAACCTCCATACGACTCGTTGAGACGCCCGTTCATACTGAACGATAACGGCGATGAATTGCAGCTGCTCTTCTACAACGGCGATACAGCCTTCTTACACCGCGGCATAGTGAACCACGACACTGTGCTACTGCTGACTCCCACAGTGTGCGCTATCGGGCTCACCAAAGAGCATGCGTATAAGATTGACCGTATGACAGCCGAAGGAGCAAAAAAGATTTGGTTTAACCGACCCGAAGACCTACTGGACGACAGAGGCTATGGCCTATTCACAATAGATCCCAGCCCCAGAGCAAATCTATTTTTATTGAAGCGGACTGTCTCAACGATTAGTGGTTCCATATGTTTCGTGATTCATGGAAACACGACCCCTAACGGGAACGTCACACATTTTATATATTTATGGCTGAACTCGGAGTTGGTGCCAGGCAGCTACGCAATAGGAGAGGATAGAACGGTGTATTATTCTGGCTTAGATGAGGGCACCGTGACTAGTGGCACACTGGATGTCATCCAAGTCAATGGGGGCTACAGATTGGATCTGAAAGGAGTAAACGAGTTTAATGATTCGGTGTGGTTCTCCTATCAAGGACAACTAAACGACTACGAAACGTTGGAGGAGTAGAGCAGGCTGAAGATGTCGTGGAACATCTGTTGCTCACTTTCAGGGAGATGCTCAACTGAGGGCGGCACATGAATGCTGGCACCCGTTAGCAATTGCTCAGCATGGGTGATGACCTCGGGGAATAGGCTATCGGAAGCTATGGCGATGGAACGGATGGTGCCGGCAGCCTCGTCTACCTGCACGGCTACCTCTACCCCACCCCAGTCGAATTGAGCCGACTGCTGCCCCTCAAATTGCTGCCATCGCCCATATTTCCATTCGGGTGAAGCAAACTCGGCAGAGAGCTCCTGCACATGGGAATGGGCGACCAGAGTATCAAAGTCAATGGTTTGCAATGGAGAGCCATATTCTGCCTCAAAGGCCTGCATGAGGTTGGGAATGATGTTCAGTGCCGTTATCTCAGGCACTAGGTCGGAGAGGTTCACCACCCGTGATTGCACTGACGCAACACCATGCTTCAGCAGTTTGGCGGGTTTGACCTTGAGGTAGCGTTGCAGCTGCTCTACATCAGTGCGGATGAGGATGGTGCCATGATGCAGCCGTTGATATTTGCCTTTGGCAAAAGCATTGCCGGAAAACTTACGTCCCTGACAGAGCACATCATTGCGTCCGCTGATTTCAGTACTTAGGCCGTATGACTCCACAGCCCGTTGCAGGACTGAGAACTGGCGAGTGGTGTCGTACAAGTCGTATGGCACCACAAATGAGAAATTAAGGTTTCCTAAATCGTGAAATACCGCCCCGCCCCCCGTGCGACGACGCATCAAGAAGCCACCGTCGGCCTCTAGTTGGGCTACGTTGCATTCGGCATAAGGATTTTGATTCTGACCTATCACCACCGTTCGGCGGTTCTGCCAAAGGTACATGGCAATGTCGCCATCGGAAGGTTGCGACAACAGATAGTTCTCAACGGCAATGTTGAGATAGGGATTAGTCTGGTTGGATATAATCAGCTTAGGCACTACAGTCTGAGCGAGACATTAATATAATTGGCTGCTTGCGATAGGTGGTAGCCGTTGCGCGAGAAGGCAAACTCGAACTTCTTGGCACGTATGCCGAAACCGACAGAGAATCCGGAGAGGTTGAAGGCATCGGCAGCAGTCATTTCAACCATCTGTCGGTAGCTGTAGCCTAGACGGGCAAACACCGACTGCTTGACGCATAGCTCGATGCCCACATTCAGGTGGCGGAACAGCTTGTCGGCAAAGCTGGCAATAGGAGTGGGCCCAGTGGTTTGGCCCGTAAAGGGGTCGGTATGGGTGGTGGGGTTGAGCGGGTCGACGTAGGTGAGGTCCCAATGTTGCAATTCGGTAAGGGCAAACATCAGCCGGAAAGGAGCATCCTGAAGCTTGTATGAGCCTGCCAGTGAGAGTTCGAAGGGTAGTCGTTCGGAAAGGTCGGATAAGGTGGTCAACTGCGCCCCTATGTTCCGTCCCATGAGGGTGGCCGAAAAACTATGGTCGAGCGACATATACGTGGCAGCCAAATCAATACCAAATGCCAAGGCAGTATAGCTTTCATAGTGAGAAAGCACCGGCTTAAAATTGGCACCAATGGTGACATGCTCGTCGACGGCATGTCCCCAGCCGATGGAAAAGACATAATCGGCAGCGGTGAAAGAGCCTGTCGGGTTTTCGGCCTCGTCGTATCCATCGAAGCGGCCATAGCTGTCGTACATCAGTCCAAAGGTGAATGCTCCAAGGTGCTTGAAATCGCGGCCATATGCCACCATGCCGAAGTTGGCACTTCCGAAGAGGTTAGTAAACCCGGCTGCCAGATGCCCGCTGTGACGAGGGGCAATGAGAGAGGGGTTGCCGAGGGTGAGTGTCAAATCATCGTCGTAGAGTGATAGGAAATCGAAACCCACACCTGCGGCACGTGCCGACACGGGCATATCCAGCACGGCAAGAGTGGCGTTCCCCGCCACCTGCGGATGGGCAGAAAAACAGTAGAAACTAAAAACTAAAAGGATTATAGCTTGAAAACGTTTCATGTACGGTCCTTTTAGTTTTTAGTTTCTACCTCTTAGTATTATAATTACTGCTCACGCTTGGCGTTACGCTCATGGCGCATGAGATGCTTGGGTTCGAGCGACATGCGGTCGGTTTCAAGCAGTGAGGCCACGCCCTCGTCCACACGACGCTTGGCCTCGCAGGCTTCGCAATGGCACTCTTCGTGGTATTCGCGCGGCTCGGTGTAGGTGGTTATCACACCTTCGAAGTTGCGGAGTATCACCTTGTCGGGACTCTGCGAAATAACGTACTGCGGCATCACAGGGGTCTTGCCGCCACCACCGGGGGCATCAACCACAAAGGTGGGCACGGCATAGCCGCTGGTATGTCCGCGTAGGTTCTCGATAATCTCGATACCCTTGCTGACGGGGGTACGGAAATGTTCCAGACCCATCGACAAGTCGCACTGATAGATATAGTAAGGACGCACACGGTTGCGCACCAGTTCGTGCATCAGTTTCTTCATCACATGCACACAGTCGTTCACGCCGCGCAGCAACACCGTCTGGTTGCCCAGCGGAATGCCTGCATTGGCCAACTTGGCCAGAGCGGCCTCGGCCTCGGGGGTCATCTCGTTGGGATGGTTGAAATGGGTGTTGAGCCAGATGGGATGATACTTCTTGAGCATATTCACCAAGTCGTCGGTGATGCGCTGGGGGCACACCACGGGGGTACGGCTGCCGATACGCACTATTTCGACATGAGGTATGGCACGCAGACGCTGGATGATGTATTCCAGTTTTTTGTCGCTCACCATCAGGGCGTCGCCACCACTCAGCAGCACATCGCGCACCTCGGGGGTTTTCTCGATATAGGCCAGACACTTCTCGATGCGGTCCACAGGCGACTCGTCATCCTTCTGTCCGGCAAAACGGCGACGGGTGCAGTGGCGACAGTACATGGAGCACATGTCGGTGATGAGAAACAGCACGCGGTCGGGGTAACGGTGCGTCAATCCTGGTGTGGGCGAGTCCTCGTCCTCATGCAGCGGGTCGTTGAGGTCGGCAGGGGCTATATTGCACTCGGCACCCTGGGGGATGGCCTGACGACGGATGGGGTCGTAAGGGTCGTTGGGGTCGATAAGGCTAAGATAATACGGCGTGATGGCCATACGGAATTTTGCGAGAGCCTGTTTGATGCCCTCCGCCTCCTCGGGAGCGAAGGTGAAGTACTTGCTCAGCTCCTCATAAGTTTCAATGCGGTTCTTGACCTGCCATGTCCAGTCGTTCCACTGCTCGTCAGTGACGTTGGGGAAGAGTTCTTTTCTGCGATTGACTTTCATATAAATAATTATTTATTCTTTTATTAGTCAGTAAATTGGATAACAGACACACGGGTTATGTGTCGCATTAACCGAGTTGCAAAAATACGACTTTTTTTCCAAACATAAAGAAAGAATATGGCCACACGACGAAGTTTTTTCTCATACACATACAAAGAGAGCCTTTCACCCTCTCGCCGTGGGTATCTTCTACGAGGAAATATCAGGGTTGATAGGTGAATGTATAGGTGCTGCTTTGTCCGCCTGAGGTTATTGTTTTTGAGATCAGACAGCCCTCATCATCGTATTGCAGACTGCAATGACCTGTGCCGGATATGAGGTCGGTGGCATTGTTGGCACACCAGCAGAATGCACCACTTAGAAATGTGACGCTGTAGCCCAAGACACCCTCGAGCATCTCGACAGGCATCACCGCCATTGTCTCTACCCCCATGGGGAATTGTAATGGATTGGGGTGGTTGTCGTACTGCATATTGTCCACTACCGATGTACTGCCATCGGACGATGAACGAGTGATGGAGGAGACGTTGTCGCCATTCCAAGCAAAGTGAAAGGAAGAGATGGTAGTGTCAGTGTTGGCGATTTGGCTGAGCACCACTTCCGCCACCTTGCCATTGTCGAAATAGGTGTAGGTCAACTCGCAACGAACCACATCGTAATACTCCCCTCGGCTCTGTTCTTTTTGCTGAGCTGGGATGAGGAAAAACTGCCGTTCTAGTCGGCCACGTGCATCGTAACAGTATGACATTGCACCGTCAACGTAGCTCTGTCCCTCACTATCGAAAGGGAAAACCCTTGACAGACGGTCGCCGTCATACTCGAAGGTGGTTCCGCCCATAAGTGTGCCATCGTAATAGGTGCAACGAATTGCCTCAAGATGTTGTTTCGACCATTCGATGTGGTAGGTTAAATAGTCGAAAGTGCCAATGCTGAACACTATGCGGCTTACTCTTTTTTTTGGCCACTGAGCTGGTGGCATCTCTTCGATAGGGTTGATATCTTCCTGTTTACAGGAGACAAAGGCTGTGGCTGCCACTAATGTGATGAGTGGCATAAGGTGTTTTACTTTCATGGTGTTATCTATTATTGGGGTGTTGTATATTTCTTTAACACTATCTCGGATAGGCCTGGGTAGAGGTTAGGGAGGTCAATAAAATTGAGATACAAGGTACTGTCAAGGATATGGTAGGTAAAATGCTGGCGATAGTCATACAGCTCGTGGGATTGCATATCGGGGATTTGTATGGTGTAATATCCGCCAGTGTCGCCTTCGAGATGATAGGGGTGTTCTTCGGTGGTGGACGAGAGAAGGGAGAAGCCATTGTCGTTCTGGAGCACATCCACCAAGATATTCAGCACTGAGTCGTTAATGAACTCTATGGTGAAATTGTAGACCACCACGAGCGAGTCGTTCTCGCCGACATTGAGCACAGCCCCATTACCTAACGACTGCCAAACGGTGCCGGAGAGGTCGGCTTCTGAAGATGGGTGGTTATGGTTTATTCTGTCGCACGACTTGGCAGTGAAGATGGCGGCCAAAGACAGTGCCAATGTAAAGCTTTTAACGATTAGAAGATGGTTCATGGTGCTGGAAATTTTTTTGGGTATAGCGGTTATATTTATAGAGCAATGCGGCATTGCATTCGGCCATGCTGTGGGCATGGAAAAGGCAGGCCTTCCGCGATACCATATCGACAATCTTGAATTCGTTGCTGTCGGGGCATGTGGTGTTCATTCTCAGTTCCGGATGTCCTTGAGGACAATAGCCACTGATGATTACTATTGAATCAGGGATGCCGTAGAGCATGTCGGTCACATTGAAAGTACGCTTTATCTCGTCCCATCCACTGTCGGAGAGGGCTTCGAGCAGTGTTACATCAAGACAGAGGGTATCGTTGATAGGGTAGTTGTGGATATAGCTTGCGGCGATGCCCTCGGCATGTTCGTAACGCAAATATAGAGTGCTTACCTGCCGCATGGGCACTTGGTAACGCCATACAGCAATGCTGCCAATACCTATGGCAGCTAGGAGAAAGAAGGCTATAAACCACTTTCTCATTGTCCGAGGAGCATTTGGTTGATTGAGGAATAAGCCATAGTGGGCTCCCCTACCCTTTTGCCCTGCACCCAGGTGTTGCCCAATGAAGGCATGAGGAGGGATGCGATGCCCAGTGTAAAAGCCAGTGCCAACATAAGCGTGGCAGAATGGCGCAAACGGGCCCTGCGCCTCACGCACCGCTCACACCATTGGTCAAGACCATCGGTCATTGCGGACAACTGCTGTTTATAACTATGTTCCATATTGTTTGCGTAGCTTGTTGATTATTCTGTTCATACGTTGATATACTGCATTGCGGTTGATTCCTAAAGCCTCGCCTATCTCAGCTGCATCGTAACCATCGAGGCGCATCTGCATCAATCGTTGCTCGTCGGAGGTAAGATGTGCCAGCAGGTCGTCGATGTCTTCGGCATAGTTGATGTGACGGTCAGCCATGACCTCAGCCATCATGTCCGTGATACGCTCCGTTGCCAATTCTGGGCGGCGGTAGAGGTCGACCAATACCGACCTAGCAACACGCCACACCCATGCCCTTTGCTGCCACACGTTGGCATCCTCGCTCAGCATGTCAAACTTCAACCACATTGCCAGCCACACCTCCTGCACCATATCCTTACACCTGTCACGGTCGCCATGTGCAAAACGCCAACATAGATGCCATACCATTTCACGGTGCTGTCGCATCAAGAGGCAATATTGGTCGTGTCGAGGGTTGCTGTGTATGCTCATCTACCCTATATGACGTAAAAGGGAAAGCAAATCTTACATAGGACTAAAAAAAAATGTTGCAAGCGTTCGCTTGCAACATTTTTAGTAATTAATACTGACACACTAGGCGTAGAGCTCTTCGAAAATCTTGCGCAGTTCGGGGCTCTCGCGGAGTTCCTGCAGGGTGAATTCGGCGTGGCCTTTGGTGTAGCCGTTGCCCATAATCATGTTCACGTCGCTGCCGATACCCTCGGCACCGAGGCTGGCCTTGGTAAAGCTGGTGGCCATCGAGAAGAAGTAGACAACGCCGTCGTCCTTGGTGCAGAGCACAGCGGTCATCTCCTGGTCGGGCACGTTGACGCAGTTGATGGTGACATCGGCCATCTTGCCGTTGGTCAGCTTCTCAACCAACTCGTACACCTGAACGGGAGTCATGCCAGCGGCACTCTCCACGATGTCGCAGAAGCCGAGGTCCTTGATACGCTGAGTGCTCTTGGGGCTGTTGGCAATACCGATGACCTTACCGGTCACACCGACACGTTTTTTAGCTTCGTAGCAGCAGAGCATACCGCTCTTACCACCAGCGCCGAGGATAACAACGGTCTGGCCATACTGGCAGAGCTTGGCGGTCTGGGCGGGAGCACCAGCCACGTCGAGGGCGCTCAGGGCCAGCTTCTCAGGCATATCGGTAGGAATCTTGGCATAGATACCGCTTTCGAAGAGGATGGCCTTGCCCTTGATGTCCACCTGGTCCACGTCGGGACGGATTTCGATAATCTCGTCAATGCGGAGGGGAGTGAGGCTCAGCGAAACGAGGGTAGCAATACGGTCGCCTTCCTTCAGGTCAATCTTGCCCTTCAGCGCGTCACCAATCTTCTCCACCTTGCCGAGGAGCATACCACCCGAACCGGTACGACGGTTGCGGTGCTTGCCCTGCAGTTCCACATTTAGGAACATCTCTTTCTTCACTTCTTCCATTATTTTCTCCTGGCTCGCGCCCTCGCCGGCCTGCTGCTTGGCATAGTTGTGGATGTCAGTAAACGAAGCGGAGTCGATGTTGAGGGTCTGCACGTCGATGAGAATTTCATTGTCGTAGAGAACGTCCATGTTGTTGTCCAACTTGTTTGCGGGCTGGGGAAGAACGCCCTTGGGTTCGATGACACGGTGTGTGCCGTACTTGTTGCCTTTTGGTTGCATAATTGTTAGTTTATGTAATTGATTATTAAATTATTTATTTAATTAGTAGCATTCTTTGAAACGTACAAAGATACACATTTTTTTCGAAACAGCAAGAAAAAAGTAGGTTTCACTTCCAACTTAACAAGTGTCCCGTTTCAAGTACGCAACTCGACAAACAATCGCAGCCTCCTCATCGATCCGATGAAGCTTCATTATTACAACGTCACTTCAACGGTATTTCAACAGTATTTCGACGCCTTATAAAAGCGTAGAACCACAGTAAAAGAAACGTTATAAAACTGAGTAATAAGCGTTATTTCAATTGCCTTGCAGCGGGTTCGCTGCAAGGCAATTCCGGCGGAAAAAGAAACAACTATCGAACCAAAATAAATAATTTCACGCCAATTCAAATAATATTCGTATTTTTGCACACAAATTCCGGCGAGAGTCAGTGTGCCGGAAAATGCAAGAAAAGCATTGCAAGATAGTCCCTTTTACCGAATTTCGCCAAAGTTCATACGGGAGGATTGAGCATTAGTGCTTTCGCTTGGTTGTATATGCTATAGGCTTTTAGGCCAAGGCATATCTTCAGGCGTGAGATATGTTCCATAAATCCCGTTCCCGTAAAGGTGTTTGGCGATACCTGGTAAAAGACGGACATGAGCACATAACCTCATGCCTTTTCTATTTATTTAGCTTAACGTTCTGTTGGAGGTTCTGGACACACAAAAAAACATCATATTAAACATTAATACAATTGTAACTATGAATGACGGACTAAAATCACATTTCTTGAACCTCTATAGTATGGTTATGGCCGATGGAGAGGTATCAACAAAAGAAAAAATGGAGTTATATCGTATCGGCGAAGAATTCTACAATGTAAGACCAGAGGAGTTTGACAGACTACTGCTCTCTGATGAAATACTATTCTATATTCCTCAGACCGAAGAAGAAAAGATTTTGTATCTATATGACTTTGCACTCATAGCATGGGCCGACGATAAGGTTTCCGATGAGGAAATTCAAGTGTTGAAGAGTTTTGCTCTGCGTTTTGGAGTGCAGGAGGGAGAGGTGCAGCCACTCGTTGACCTGCTGTTGGAAAAAGCGAAAGAACATATTTCTCATGAAGACCTAATGAGGGAATTTTCAGAATAACAAACAATAAACTTATCTGTTATGGCGCTAAGTATTGAAAAAATTTTTGGTAAAAAAGATGCTTCGCACAACCCAAAAAATCAAATTGTTGGAACTACTTTGGATGGAGGTGTTGTCGTTGCTTCGAACATGAATTGGAAGATGGAAGGCATAACTGATGCAGGAACAGCAAAGGGAGATCAAAATGCTTTCCGCGCTGGTTTTACTTCATGCTTTGCCCGAGTTAAACATTCTCAAGAACTGAATAAAGGATTGCAGGACAAGATGAAAGCTCAACTGAATGCAGAGAAAATAGGTCTTGAAGGGGACCTTGCCACAGAAAAAGGAAAATTGGGAGTGGCTCAGGCAAAGCTGGAATCTGCCAAATCTGCTGTAACCGCCAAACAGCGTGAACTGGCAAATGCCCAGTCGGGCATTGTTAACGGAGAGAAAACCCTACGTCTGAATTTCCTAATAGGCGTTGGTATCATTGCAATGCTGACCATTTATCTATTCATTTTCTACTCCTCCACAGCCTTCTCGGCTTTTTTCAGAGACTTTGATGCAGGAGACAGTTTGACTGAGGCAATGTTTGATGGCAATGCCATCATTGATGCTTTTAAAGGAAGTTTCTTCGAAGGGTGCTTTATTCTGTTTATGCCAGTCATATTTTTGAGCCTTGGCTATGTGGCTCATGGCTTCAGTACAACTGACAAGGGAATAGAGCTTTATGTCAAAACAGTACTCCTGTATTTACTTACATTCGCTTTTGACTGCCTTCTGGCTTATAAGATAAGTCAAGCATTTTATGAAATTGAGCGGGTGACTACTTTAACTGCGATGCCTCCTTTCTCAATCAAGTTGGCCTTCACAAATAATGACTTTTGGATTGTAATATTTTGCGGATTCGTGTCATACGTTATATGGGGTCTGGTATTCAGCCATGTTATGAACTGCTACGATAAACTCACTAACAACAAGTACGAATTGGAGAATCTAAATTCAGAGTTAAATTCCCTGCAAGTTTCCGTAGCTCAAAGCCAGGGAGCAGTTTCGAAAATTGAGCAGACGATAAACCAACTTACTGCCGACATAAAAAAGAAAGAGCATGAGTTGAAAACTGGTATTAATCCTTAATTCCGCAAGCGCGATGTTATTAAATTAAGCGACAGATTGTTGATAACTTTCAGAGCAATCCGTCGCCTGTTTTCATAATTGTTCGTATCTTTGCAATTGACTAGAAAACAAATAACACCAACAATTATGGGTG
>JAFRRK010000081.1 GCA_017428115.1 Bacteroidales bacterium
CCATGGGGGAAAGGGGGTGGTGTATGGATAATTGTCTGTTTGTTTGAAAAATACTGAGACATAAACCTTCTGTTTCGGTCGGACTCACTCTCGAAGACGCATCGGTCGGGTCGTGTGGCAGATTTGCGGAATTGAGGTTACTAAAGATTGACACGTCACTCTTTTTTCAAAGAGTGATACCTGCATCCATCCCTATTGTCATTGTCATCGTCATCATTTCCCACTTCACTTCGTGCCGTTTCTCTGGCTCGGCAAAGAAAGAGGGTTTTCTTTTCTCTCGCTCTGCGAAGCTATATGCCGCTTTTTTTATTTCTAAAAGTGGCACCCTAATTTTTGCCTTTTTTCGGTATAATTGTATTTGAAGAACGATAGCACCCACCTCAATCACACACAATGCCTTCGTCGTGCATTCGTCGTGCCTTCGTTTCAGGAGACGAAAACAGGGCGAAGTCATGAACAAGGCAGAGTGCCTCCACAACTAAACAACCCGACTAAGGGCCGGGGAGGGGGAGAACGGAAGCGTGTGGCTGGAATGGGCTCGGGGCGCATGCCTGTTGTTACTTGTCATGCTTTAGTAAGTTTTTTTTTCGCAAAGAGGTGAATTGATAAACAGAACTAGAAAAAAAGGGCATAGAGATGCGATACAAGTCGATTATTTAGATTTTCGATTCTCAATTACATTTTTTTTTGTATCTTTGCTTTTTAAATATAAGAATAATAAAATGTCTATACTTTTGGCTGACAAAAGCATAGACAAAAATAAGGCTGTTATGCACATCGCTATTGCAGGGAATATAGGCTCAGGCAAGACCACATTGACCAAGATGCTGGCTCGTCACTACGGCTATCGACCCATATCGGAGTCGACGGAGACGAATCCATACATAAACAGTTTTTATGAGGATATGCGCCGATGGTCGTTCAACATACAGATATACTACCTCCATACACGTACACGCCAGTTGTTGGAAGCCCACAAGGAGAGCAAGAACATAATACAGGACCGCACGCTGTATGAGGATGCCTATATCTTCACGCCCAACCTTCATGCGATGGGGCTGATGAACACACGCGATTTTGACAATTACCAGCATACGTTTGAGCTGGTATCGTCGTTTCTGCAGCCACCCGACCTGCTGATATATCTACGTGCCGATGTGCCGACGCTGATACGGCACATACAGTCGCGCGGCAGGGAATTTGAGAGCGGCATTCGCCTAGACTATCTTACAGGCCTAAACAAGCGCTATGAGGACTGGGTGGAGAACTACAAAAAAGGGAAATTCATTATTGTGGACCTCAACAAGCTGGACTTTGTGGCTAGCGAGGAGGACTTAGGCTCGGTGTACAACATGATAGAAGCCGAGATTAATTCGCTATTCACTTGAAACCGATGAGAACCCTAGCCATCATACCTGCACGATATGCATCGACCCGTTTCCCGGGCAAGCCCCTGGCCCTGCTGGGAGGCAAGCCGGTGATAGAATGGGTGTGGGAGTGTGTGAACAAGCTGCCCATGCTGAGCAATGCTGTGGTGGCCACTGACGACAGGCGCATAGCCGACACTGTGGAGGCCTTTGGAGGCAGGGCAATGATGACATCCGACCAGCACCGCAGTGGCACAGACCGTTGTGGCGAGGTGTTGGAAAGGTTGGAGATGAAGGGGGAGGAGTATGACGTGGTAGTCAATGTGCAGGGCGACGAGCCATTCGTGCAGCAGCACCAGTTGGAGAGCCTTGTGGCCTGTTTTGACACCGACGGCACGGAGATTGCCACACTGAAGACGGCCATAGGCAGCAAAGGAGAGCTGATGTCGGCAAACAATGTGAAGGTGGTGTGCGACAGGCAGGGACGCGCGCTCTATTTCAGCCGCCAGCCTATCCCCTACCTGCGAGGAGCAGCCCAGGAAGAATGGCTGCAAAGGGTGAGATACTATAAGCATGTGGGGATATATGCCTTCCGCGCTGCCACACTGAAGGAGCTGGTGAAACTGCCACAGACTCCACTGGAATTGAGCGAGAGCCTAGAACAGCTGCGCTGGCTAGAGAACGGATATGGCATAAGGGTGTGTGAGACAGAGACGGGCAACATAGGCATAGACACCCCCGAAGACCTAAAGGCAGCAGAACAATATTTAGCAAATAATAGAAGTACCAACAAGATATAATTTATCCGTTATGAATATAACAGAACTTATTGTAGAATTTGTCAAACAAGGTAATGTAGTTGAATTTCCCGGCATGGGAACACTGACTGGCAGCAATGTGAGCGCCCACCACGACAGCGCCACGGGTACTTATTATCCCGCACGGCGCACAGTGGTGATGAACAACAGTCTTTCGGGCAGCAAGGCCATTATCCGCCATATTGCTGAAAAGGAATGCGTGACCAACGATATAGCCGAACAGATGTGGAACAACTATATAGCTGCGCTAGACGATAAGTTGCGCCGCACAGCATCGGGGCATGATTTTCCCGGATTGGGGACGATGCGGTTGAATGGGTCGAACGTGACGTTTGAGGCCCTGCCAGACCTCGATCTAGATGCCAATAAGCATAGAGAGCAGCCTCTGGAGAATGTGGCGACCTACACACCAAAGGCTGTTGCAGACCCGTTTGCAGCTTTTGACAAGCCTGCCACACCGACACCAACACCAACCCCCGAGCCTGAGCCAGCACCGGCACCTAAGCCCACCCCAACACCCGCTCCTGAGCCTGAGCCGACACCGGCACCAGTGCCACCGATTGAGCCTACTCCCGCCCCCACAAGCAACGCCGACCATCTGTCGGAGGTGAAGCGAATGCTGGACGAGATTCCATCGTCGCCCAAAGATGCCAAGGAGAGACGTATGGCTGAGAAGGCGGCAGCCAAAGCAGAGAAAGAGGCCCGCCGCGCCGCAGAAGAGGCAGAAAAGGCGGCTGCCCGCAAGGCCGAGATGGCCCTGCGCGACAGAGAGAGGGCTGCCAAAGAACAGGCAAAGGCTGCTAAAGAGCAGGAGCAGAGAGCTGCCAAAGCCAAGAAAAAGGAGGAGAAAAAGGAGAAGAAGAGAGGGCATGGATGGTTGTGGATATTGCTATTGCTGCTACTGCTGCTGTTGGGCGGGGGTGCCTATTACTATTTCACACAGATGAATGCGCCAAAGGGTGATAGTTGCGCACAGAAGGTGGAGTTGTCGTATAAAGACCAATTTACCGGTGACCGCAACCTACTGAAATTTGAAGAGAAAGACATTAATCGAAGCAGCATATTGGTCCATAACTTTATGGCCGACTATGTACACCAATTTTTGATGGCACGCCACTATGGCAACGCATTTGCTCCCGTAATGAACCAGGTGGACCAGTATGCCAACAACCGCCTGCACGAACTGATGGTAGAGGGCTACTGTGTGAAACGGTTCTTCCCATATGACGATTTTTGGATGGAGCGTAACTACGCCGAATACAAAGAGGAGGGGGCCCACTACTATCGCTGCAAGGTGCAGGGCGAGCTAATGAACCTCGACCTGCTTGACGGTATTTTGGACGACATCATTGTAAGCCTGGGTCTTCATGCAGACGGATATGGCATGAACGGATATGGCGCAGGAGCAGGAGGTAATGGAGGCAGGGGCAATGCCCAGGCCACCAAGAAGAACGACCAGCCATATGTGGAGGTGGTACCGGAGGCTCCGACATTTAAGAATAGCAAGCAGGGATTTGACATTATAGCCGGGTTCTTCACTTCGAAGAAATCGGCCAACAAGTGCGCCAACCAGCTTAAAGCCCTCGGCAGCGATGCATATATCATCAGCAAGTCGGGCGGATATTATGTGAGCATGGGTTCAGCACCCACATATACAGCAGCCCAAGCTATGGAGAAGCATATCAAGTCGTGGTATAAGAGCGACGTGTCGATTAAGAATTTTAACGAGTAGTAAGAGAGCCCATGGGTCATCACAAGCTGGAGCGTTTTGCGGAGAACTTGACCTTTCCCAACCTGTTTCAGGTATCGTACGAGATGCTGAAAGAGGAAGGTTTTGCCCTGCGCGGCAAATGGGATAGTTTTTTTGGCAATAGCAACCCTATCACATTGGAACTGGGATGCGGTAAAGGAGACTATACGGTGAGCCTAGCCCGCATACACCCTGACCGAAACTATATAGGGGTTGACATTAAGGGCGCACGCCTATGGCGGGGCGCTAAGACCAGCAATGAGGAGCAGATGGGCAATGTAGCATTCTTGCGGACAAGGATTGAGCTGATAGAGCAATTCTTTGGCGAGGACGAGGTTTCGGAGATATGGATTACCTTCCCCGACCCCCAACCCAAGAAGGAGAACAAACGGCTTACGTGTGAAAGGTTTCTGGGGTACTACAAACACTTCTTGCGCGAAGAGTCGCCAATACACCTTAAGACAGACTCGCAGGAATTGTATGACTACACCCTCAACGAGGTGATAGCTGGCGGAGGATACCGCGTGGAGTATGCCACTAACGACCTATATGCCTTGAAAGCCACAGAGCATGAGGAGATAGCCTGTCTGGCAGAAGCACAGATGACCCAGACCTTTTATGAGCGCATGTTCCTAGCCCAAGGGATGCCTATCACATACTTGAAATTCTATATCAAATAGATAAAAACAATCAATATCAATAATAAATATAGTATTAATATATAAAAAATTATTTTTATGTCAGGACACAACAAATGGTCAAAGATTAAGAGAGCAAAAGGTGCAGCTGATGCCAAACGCTCCAAGCAGTATTCGAAAATTCTGAAGGAAGTAGCCGTTGCCGTACGCGAAAGCGGCCCTGACCCCGACAGCAACCCCCGCCTGCGCCTGTTGGTACAGAACGCACGTGGCTGCAACATGCCCAAGGACACGCTGATGCGCGCCATCAATAAGGCTAGCGACAAGGATGCAGCGGTGCTACAGGAGATAACGTTCGAGTGTCATGTGAACCATGGTATAGCCCTATTTATCGAGTGTCTTTCAGACAACAATATGCGCACCGTTGCCAACGTGCGCAGCATCATGAACAAGAATGGCGGCACGATGGAGACCAACGGAAGCCTTAGTTTCTTGTTTACTCGCAAGGGAGTATTCGTAATACCTCGCAAACCCGATATGAATGTTGAGGAGCTGGAGATGACCCTTATTGACGGCGGACTGGAAGAGATGGAGGTGGACGACGACTACCTGACCTTATACACTGCCTACGAAGACTTTGGCAACATGGTGAAAATGTTGGAAGAGATGAAAATAGAGTGCGAAAGTGCCGAACTGCAACGCATACCCAACACCACCCGCGTAATTGACGAAGACTCGATGCGCAAGGTGCTCAAAGTCATCAACCTGCTGGAAGAGGACGACGATGTCACCAATGTCTTCCACGACATGGAGATACCCGACGACTTCGAAGAGGAGTAATTGGAGAAGGCTGAATGAGGTGATGCGTCAATGTGGATGTATGCTTGTGAATAGCAAGATATACATACACATTAACGCATTGCCACATTGATAAAACGTAGTATGAAACTATTCCTAGTACCCACCCCTATAGGCAACCTAGGCGACATGACATATAGAGCCGTCGAGGTGCTAAAAGGAGCAGATTTGATATTGGCAGAAGACACACGCACATCGCGGGTGGTGATGCAGCACTATGGGGTAAGCACACCGATGCAGGCTTACCACATATTTAACGAACACCAAACCCTGCAGCGTGTGATAGACCAACTGCAGAGCGGCATGACAATAGCCATAGTGACCGATGCGGGGACACCCGGCATCAGCGACACGGGTTTCTTGCTGGTGAGAGAGGCCATACGGAACGACATTCCAGTGGAAACGCTACCTGGTGCGACAGCCTTTGTGCCGGCACTGGTGAATAGCGGACTGCCCTGCGACAGATTTGTATTTCTAGGTTTTCTGCCCCACAAAAAAGGACGTCAGACAGCTATCCACCAACTGGCAAATGAGACACGGACAATGGTGATATACGAATCGCCCTACCGGCTGGTGCGTCTGCTAGAAGAGCTGATAGGTGTGCTGGGAGAGGAAAGGATGGTTAGTGTATCACGGGAAATCAGCAAACTGCATGAAGAGACGGTGAGGGGGACATTGAGCGAAGTACATGAACAATATGTATCTACCGATGTCAAAGGAGAGATAGTGGTGGTGGTAGCAGGCAACGACAATGCCGCAGAGAAACCAATAGAACCATCCAAATAAAGAGACAAAGATATGCCATTAGACGTTTTTCTAAACAGACTGCTGTGTGCCTTGGTGGCAGGGGTTGCTATCGGATTGGAGAGACAATTGCGCAACCGCAACGCGGGGCTGGCAGTGAATGCATTGGTGGCAGTAGGGGCATGTATATTCATACTCACCTCGGAGAGTGTGATAGCCACAGCTATCGAGAATGGCGGACCCGTCAATAACGACAATTTGCGAGTACTTTCGCAAGTGGTTACGGGTATAGGCTTTCTGGGGGCAGGAGTAATTATGAAGAATGGACTTACTATCCATGGGTTGAACAGTGCTGCCACGATTTGGTGCAGCGCGGCAGTGGGATGCCTATGCGGATATGGCATGTGGCGATATGCGGCCATATCGGTTGCCGTAATATTGTTCATCAATTGGATAATTAAGAACTTTGAGATTTTTGTCGAGAAAAGAAATCATGACAATAATCCCAACGGAAATAGCAACAACTAACAATAATTGCTGAGGGGCAGAACTGCCTAAACAAAAAATGAAACCTTTTAAACTCATTTGCGTATATATGACTGCATAAATATAAAAAGAAACAAGTCAAGTATTGAGATACGCTAATGGGAAACAAATATTCAGAAGAACTATTAGAGATGGATTTGGAACTCGACAAGATATTTGCTAACGAGATGGATGCCGATAGCTTTGCATCACGAGCCGAAATAATTCCTTTGGTCACCAAAGAGGATGAATCGTTTCTATTATTTGAAGAAGAGATACCTGAAGACATGCCGGTGCTGCCGCTACGCGACAATGTGCTGTTTCCGGGTGTAGTGATGCCTATTACTGTAGGACGGAAATCTTCGCTACAGTTGCTGAGGATGGCAGAACGCAAGAATATGCGTATCATTGTCGTTGCGCAAAAGAATGATGTAGAAGAGCCCTCTTTTGACGACCTGAACGAAATAGGTGTTGTGGCTAGGGTACTACGAGTAATTGACCTACCACACGACAATACACTTGCAGTGCTGCAAGGCACTATGAAATGCTTTCTCACCGGTATTACACAAACAACACCTTACTATCAAGGTCACGCCACACTAATAGATGAGAACGAGAAATCGAGCCATCCACGCATATTCCACAACAAGGTGGTGACAATACGACGCCGCTACGCCGAACTACAACAAAAGAAAAACAACGGCAACGGCTTCAATTCAAAAGATATTATCAGCTCACTATCGAACATAGGCAGCGACAGGATATTGATAAACTATATTGCCGCCCACCTTGATATTTCAAGTAGCGACAAACAGCAGCTGCTGGATGCTTATGGCTATGACAGACGGGCCGACCTTGTGGCAGAATGCATTGAAAACGAACATGAGTTTTTCAAAATACGCGACGATATACAGGACAAGACCCGTCAGGAGATGGATCGCCAGCAACGAGAATATTTTCTCAACCAGCAGATGCGCGTCATACAGGATGAGCTGGGAGGCTCATCTATTGACCAGGAGATTCAACTGCTTCAAGATCGCGCTGCAAAAAAGCATTGGAGCAAAGCTGCCAACGATGCATTTGTACATTGCATAGAAAAATTGAGACGAACTCCTCCACAGACTCCCGACTATACTGTGGAACTGAACTATGCAGAGCTGCTACTGGAGCTGCCCTGGGACGAGTATAGCAAAGACGACCTTCGAACCTCACACGCCAGAAAAGTGCTCGACAAGGACCACTATGGACTTGAGAAGGTAAAGGAACGTATACTTGAATACATCGCTGTGCTAAGTTTGAAAGGTGATATGAAAAGCCCTATACTCTGCCTTGTTGGTCCTCCGGGCACAGGAAAGACCTCTTTAGGCAAAAGCATTGCCACAGCCATGAAACGGAAATATGTACGTATGGCACTTGGCGGACTGCACGATGAGGCAGAAATACGAGGCCATCGCAAGACTTATGTGGGTGCAATGCCTGGCCGCATTATACAGAATATAAAAAAGGCCGGTGTGAGCAACCCCGTATTTGTACTTGACGAGATAGACAAAGTGCAAGGGATGAGCCACAACGGCGACCCTACCTCGGCACTGCTTGAGGTACTAGACCCCGAACAGAACAAGGCCTTCCATGACAACTATCTGGAGCTGGACTACGACCTATCGCATGTCTTGTTTATCGCCACTGCCAACACACTCAGCACCATACAGCCTGCCCTGCTGGACAGGATGGAGATAATAGACTTGAGCGGATATATACTCGAAGAGAAGCTGGAGATTGCCAAGCACCATCTTATACCCCGCCAACTGGAAGAACACGGTTTCTCAAAAAAAGAGTTGAAATTTAGCAACATTGTTCTCACTAATATAATAAACAACTACACTCGCGAAAGCGGGGTGCGCCAATTAGAAAAGACAATTGCCAAAATAATTCGACACCGTGCAGTACAAAAGTCAGAAGGCAAAGAATTCGACACCAACATACAAGTCTCTGAACTGAAAAGCATACTAGGCCTTCCCATCCACAATAGTGAACACAGAGGCGATGAGCCAAAGGTGGGTGTAGTTACCGGCTTGGCGTGGACACAGGTAGGGGGAGAGATACTCTTTATTGAATCAAGCATCAGCAAAGGGAAGGGAACCCTAACCATGACGGGCAACCTTGGCGATGTAATGAAAGAATCGGCAACACTAGCCTTTGAATATATCAAGGCAAATGCCTCTCTATTTAACATAGATTCCGACCGGTTAGAAAATAGCAATATCCACATTCACGTTCCCGAAGGTGCCACACCTAAAGATGGTCCATCGGCAGGCATCACGATGTTTGTTGCCATGGTTTCGGCACTCACACAGAAGAAAGTGAGCCCCACCTTGGCCATGACAGGAGAAATTACATTAAGGGGTGCTGTCACTGCTGTAGGAGGGATAAAGGAGAAGGTGCTGGCAGCGAAACGTGCCAACATCACCGACATCATCCTATGCAACGACAATCGCCGCGATATTGAAGATATTCCAGCCCAATACCTTCAAGGCCTCACATTCCACTACATATCAGAGATGAAAGACGCTCTTCCCATTGCACTACAATGCTAATTTGCACCACAATGAAAAGAGCATCCGTCATCCTCACACTCCTTCTGCCTGTGGCCCTATGCGCACAGGTTCCTTTCTCCATTCAGACTCAACACAACCTACGGTTACCACATGGCCTTGAAAACCTCTCCATTGTTGATGGCCATCTATACGGCTTCAACCACCTGCTGACAAGTACTCCAATAGTTCAATCCTCACTTCTACCACCCCAACCTGACACCATTTGGGCTAAGGTAATCCCCGATGCCGACTACATCATACGTAACCCTCACGACAGCATACTCTATTTCACCCGGCGCGATGCTGACGGAATTGTTAACCTATATACCTACACCCCAAATCATTTCCGCAAAACACATCGCATCAACATTCATGGATGGCAACGAGACATCTGCCATCCTACATTTTCACCAAATGGCAAAATGATGGTGTTCACCTCCAAGGGCAAAGTAGGGCTTGGAGGCTATGACCTCTGGTGTTCATTATGGAACGGTCATCGTTGGACACGCCCTATTAATCTGGGCAACATCGTCAACACTCCAGGCGATGAAACCAATCCCGTATTTTACTACAACTACCTCATTTTCGCTTCCGACAGCATGCCTAACAGCCTGCCAGGAACACACCTCTACGCATTCTATCTACGAGAGGCCTCCTCAATCGACGAAATAATATTCGACAGCTACACCATACAACCTCTTCCCTACCCTATCAACAGCGATGGTAACGATTTAAACATCACATTTCACCTGCCTTCTAAACAAGGTTGGTGGGTATCAACTCGAAGAGGAAAACACGAACTATACTCCTTCACTGGGCAACTCGACGGAGTAATGCTCACGGGCACCATCACCGACAGCCAAAACCGTCCACTACCCAATAGCTCAGTTCGCATCTCCCTCAATGGACGAACAATTGCCAACACACTCTCCGACAGCAACGGACATTATCAACTATATGTCCTACCCAACGACGACTACATCCTGCAAGCTTCACTCGAAGGTTATTTCTATTACAGGCAAGAGATACAAATTGCCCGAGGCAACGAACGCCTTCTCGTCAACAACATCACACACAATATCCAACTATGCACCCCACCCAACGACCCCATCATTATTGACAATGCATTCGGTCAAGGTGCCGACATCCAAATCTCCTCTAACGGCTACAACGCACTCAAACCCATTATCCATTCCCTCCAAAATAATCCCAACTTCAGCGCAACATTCACACTCTATTACGACAAAACCAACGACAACGCCTTTAACAATACACTCATCGAACACCGTATCAATACATTACAACAATATCTATCCTCTTGTCTATCATCGACCAGTCAATTTTCTATTATTAACGGCAATAATAATAAAGAATTTACCCCTTCAGACATGAAGACAGACATAATTGCCATTACCTTTAAATAAGCATTCATCAAATTAATATACAATATATTGAACAATTTTAAAGCACCTATAAAATAAAAAAAAGAAAAAAAAATTTTGTCAGTTCAAAAAAAAGTAGTACTTTTGCAACCGTTTTCAAGAGAAACATAATAGAAAACAACGTTCGGGGCGTGGCGCAGTTGGCTAGCGCACTTGCATGGGGTGCAAGGGGTCGAAAGTTCGAGTCTTTTCGCCCCGACAAAAGAAAAAGGAGTTGATAAACTCCTTTTTTTATTTCATCACACAATAATTTTGGTGACACTGCGTTATTTCGATAATTATTTTAATACTTTTTCATATGAAGAAACTTTACATTCTACTGATTGCCATGGCCCTTACAGCCGGCACAGTCTTTGCTCAAAGCAACGATTCTATCGAACGTGCCAAACAGCAAGAGGCTCTTATGAAACAACAACAAAAAGAGCAGGAAGCCCTCCTCAAACAACAACAAAAAGAACAGGAACGCCTACTGAAAGAGCAACAGAAAGCTGCCGAAAAAGCCCAGCAAGAACGAGCCAAAGAACAAGAAAAGCTAATCAAAGAGCAGCAAAAAGAACAAGAGAAAGCCTTGAAAAAAGAGCAGGATCGCCAAAAACGCGAACAGGCCAAGGCCGAACAAAAAATCCGTCAACAGCAAAAGAAGGCTGAAAAAGAACGCAAACGCCAAGAGCACTATGCCGCATGGGGACGCAAACCAAACTTCACTGCCGACCCCTCTGTCAGCATGCTCACCGACCGCCGTATTTATAGCAAAAACAACTATTATAACAGCATTGGCGCCAACCTTGGTGTAACTTTCGACTATCACCGTCCTATCGCCCGTCACTGGGACTTCAACATTGGGCTTGGCTATCGCTACACTATCTTCTGCTATAGCCACCTAGGCATCACAGGCGACAGCATCACCGCTGCCTCCTACGATGTCAGCGAGAAGACCACCAGCACTAATTCCATCATACTCCCCATCAAGCTCAGCCACATCAACAAAGACAACGAGCACGGATGGTATTTTGGTGTGGTACCCGGGGTAATGTTCAACAAACCCGTCTATAACATGAACCGCTTCCGCCTCGACGTTGCCATTGGCACCCAGAGCCGCTGGCTCATCTTCGCTCCTGGCACAGAGGTCTATTTCAACCTTCTACCCACCTACACAAAGGGCAGAGGAAACATGATTCACGAATTCGGCATTCGTTTCACCCTCTAGCCACTGCTACTGTGTAAGACCAATCATTGCTAATAACCAAAACGAACCCAGCAACAATATTGTTGGGTTCGTTTTTTTTACAACCTTGAATATACATTTCTAACATCCTAGGTCCATCTTACTAATTTTACCGAAAAACATTTCAACTGGGATAGCCATAATGATATAAATATCAATAACGAGGTGAGAACAAAATACATCACAACACTTATTCACAAAAAGTAGTGAATAATACTTGTTATTTTAAAAAAAAGCGTAAATTTGCAGGCATGCTAATCGGAGAAGAAAAACGTTCATTCATAGACCTACATTCTATATAACAACAAATTACATTATTAATAACAAAAACTCAAAACACATGAAAAAAGTAGTATCTCTTTTGATGCTGATGCTTATTTGCATCGGATTTGCCATTGCCGAGCCTGTCGGGGCTGACCGTGCTCGACAAGTGGCAGTGAACTTCTTGAAGTCGACAGAGAAAGATGCCCAACAACTTTCTGTGCAAGACCTCGTCGACATTACTGCTACCACACCCTTCCGCGAGTTCTATGTCTTTTCAGTCCGCGAAAAAGGTTTTATCCTTGTTTCCGGCGACGACCGTGCGCTACCCATCTTGGGCTATTCGCTCAACAACACCTTTGTAAGCAAAGGAATACCAGCACATGTCAGATGGTGGCTCGACAATTACGAGAAACAGATTAAAGACATGAGAGAGCAGGCTATCGAGCCCAGCCAAGAAACCTCCTCTCAATGGCAACTCTATTCTGAAAGCAACCCCGCTTTGGACCTTGATGCAACTACTGTTGGTCCACTACTTAGCACTACATGGAATCAAAGTCCCTACTATAACACTCAATGCCCATATGATGCTTCGGCATATTCTTGCGCCGGAAACAATTATGCCCTAGCAGGTTGTGTTGCAATATCCACAGCTCAGATTATGAAATATTGGAACTGGCCTACAACAGGGCAAGGGTCTCATTCATATACCCACAGTAGCTATGGCACTCTTAGTGCGGACTTTGCCACAACTTATTCATGGAGCAATATGCCCAACAGCCTTAGTTCCTCTAGCACTTCTACCCAAATCAATGCTGTTGCAAAACTAGTATACCACGTAGGAGTTGCGTTAGAGATGAATTATGGTCCATGTGGAAGTTCGGCAAGTACCTATGGAGCATACTATCCCTCATCACAAACCATATTACCTACCTATTTCAAATACAACAGCAGCACTATTACCAGCATTAGCGAGGGGAGCTACTCCGCCACAAACTGGATAAATCAAATCAAAAACGAGATAGACAATTCCCGCCCACTACTCTACAGAGGCTCTGGAAGTGCAGGTGGTCATTCTTTTGTCTGTGATGGTTATAATTCTAGCGATCAACTCCATTTTAATTGGGGTTGGGGGGGACGTTATGACGGTTTCTTCACCCCAGGTTCACTAAATCCAGGTTCATATACATTTAACTCTGGATGCGTTGCAGTCATCGGTATTCAGCCTGCAAATACAACAACTTACACCATTACTGCCTCCGCCAACCCAACGGCAGGCGGCACGGTGTCAGGTGGAGGTTCCTATACTAGTGGCACCACCTGCACTTTGAGAGCAACACCTGCCTCCGGATACGTTTTCACCAACTGGACCAGCGGCAGCACCGTTCTGTCAACCAGCAGTACTTATTCATTCACCGTCACCAGCAATAAGACCATCAAGGCCAACTTCACACCAAGATACACCATCACCGTCACTGCCAACCCAACAGCTGGCGGCACCGTGACTGGCGGCGGCACCTACAACAGTGGTAGCAGCTGCACCCTGCGCGCCACTCCCGCATCGGGCTACACTTTCACCAACTGGACCAGTGGAAGCACCGTATTGTCGACCAACGCCACCTACACCTTTACCGTCTCTGCCAGCAAGACAATCAAGGCCAACTTCACCTACCAAGGCAACTGCGGCATAAACTATGCCGACCTCCCCTATACCGACAACTTCGACTCCTACACCACCTCCACCACCGCCAAGACCGGCGTACAACCCACCTGTTGGACGCTCGCACACCAGGATGTGACCATGACCGACGAATACAAGCCCATGATCTACTACGCCTCCGCCAATGCACACAGCGGCAACTACTCCCTCCTGCTCAACAAGCGCGGCATATACGCCATGCCCCGTGTGGAAACTGATGTCAACCTTCTCAAACTTCAGTTCTATCTCAAACAAAACCAGGCCAAATACCAGCTTCAAGTGGGTGTCATGACCAACCTTAGCGATGCCAGCACATTCGTACCCGTCGCCACACTCAACAACAGCAGCACCACAACCTCCGTCTTGCAGACCGTCGACTTCTCATCATACACAGGACTAGGCCACTACATCGCCTTCCGCAATGTGCTTGCCCCCGGCAATACTGGCGACTACAGCTGCAACTACATAGACGACCTGACCCTCTCGCGCAACACTTCCGCCTGCACGCTCAGCGTCAGCAACCTGCCCTATACCGACAACTTCGACTCCTACACTACCTCCACCACCGCCAAGACCGGAGTAGAACCCCCATGCTGGAACCTCGCCCACCAAGACGTGGCCATGACCGACGACTACAAGCCCATGGTCTACTACTCTGCCTCCAACGCACACAGTGGCAGATACTCCCTCATCCTCAACAAGCGCGGCATCTACACCATGCCCTACTTCAATGGTACCGTCCGCAACCTGCAATTGAGCCTATATGTCATGCAGACCCAGACCAAATACCAACTTCAGGTCGGCGTAATGTCCAACCTTCAGGATGCCTCCACATTCGTCCCCATCGCAACCATCAACAATAGCGGCACCGATGCCGTCCTACACACCGTCAGCTTCTCCAGCTACACCGGCAGCGGACACTACATAGCCTTCCGCAACGTGCTTGCCGCCGGCAATTCTGGCGACTTCAGCTGCAACTTCATTGACGACATCACCCTTTCCAACACTTCCGCCTACACCATCACCGCCTCAGCCAACCCGATCGCGGGCGGCACCGTCACAGGCGGTGGCACATATACTAGCGGCAGTACCTGCACCCTGCGCGCTACCCCCAACGCCAACTACACCTTCACCAACTGGACCAGCGGCAGCACCGTATTGTCGACAAACGCCACCTACACCTTTACCGTCTCTGCCAGCAAGACAATCAAGGCCAACTTCACCCCGGTCTCCACATGCGGCATCGCTGTGGCCGACCTCCCCTATACCGACAACTTCGACTCATACACCACATCCACCATCGCCAAGACCGGTGTGGAACCCGACTGCTGGACACTCGCACACCAGGATGTGACGATGGCTGACGAATACAAGCCTATGATCTACTATGCCTCCGGCAACGCAAATAGTGGATCCTACAGCCTCCTTCTCAACAAGCGCGGCATCTATGCCATGCCCGAGTTCGCTGGCGACGTGAGCACCCTGCAGC
>JAFRRK010000082.1 GCA_017428115.1 Bacteroidales bacterium
CATCAACAACAAAATCAAAACCCTCAAACGCATGGCTTACGGATTCCGTGACGATCACTATTTCAAACTTCGTCTTCTCGCCTTACATGACTTTAAGGTCGCTTGATGGCTTGTTCCACCTAAGCAATAATCGGATGAACCGTTAATCTTTCCTAAATATGTAATAAGTCGCTTGCGATATAAATATTATTTCTTATTTTTGCATCGCAAACGACATAATTAATAAACTGAATATAATACTGTATGAAAACGATTTATGATTTCAAGGCCCTTACGAGCAGAGGTAAAGAGATTGATTTCTCAGAATTTCAAGGCAAAGTTTTGTTGATAGTCAACACGGCCAGCAAGTGTGGTTTCACCCCCCAGTTTGAAGGACTGGAAGCGATGAACGAGAAGTACCGCGACAGAGGGTTGGTAATTATCGGATTCCCCTGCAATCAGTTCAAGGAGCAGGACCCGGGTACCGACAGCCAGATAGAGGAGTTTTGCCAGCTGAATTACGGTGTTACTTTTCAGATTATGAAGAAGGTTGATGTGAATGGCCCCCAGGCCGAACCTATCTTTGAGTATTTGAAAGCCCAGGCTCCTACCGAGGATTATAACGGACTGAAGGCTAAGGCCACACACGCCATGCTAAAAAAACTCAGTAGCAGTGTGGAAAAAGAAAGTGACATACTGTGGAACTTCACTAAGTTCCTCATATCTAAGGATGGTAAGACAGTTAAGCGTTTTGCTCCCACCACCGACCCCAAGGATTTTGAGAAGGATGTGGAGGCTATGCTTGGTTGAATAAAGGGTTGAGCAGGATGCACGAAGAGTTAAGACTTGACAACCAACTCTGTTTCCGGCTGTACACTGCCAGCAGGTTGATAACCCAGGCATACACGCCGCTGCTGAATCGGTTGGGCATAACCTATCCGCAGTATCTGGTGCTGATGGTGCTTTGGGAGCAGGACTGTCTGCCTGTGAACGACATTGCTCATCGACTGCTGCTGGAGACAAGCACCGTCACTCCGCTGCTGAAGCGAATAGAGAAACTGGGCCTCGTGGAGCGCCAGAAGGGAATAGAGGATGGAAGGCGGACTTTGGTATCGCTGACTGAAAAGGGCAAGGCTTTGGAACAACAGGCATTTGAGTGTATCCCCCAAGGCATGGGAAAGCGTATGGAGCCCTGCCGTCTGAGCCTTGACGATTATGCGAGGCTCAGAAATGATTTAGACAATATAATAGACAAATTAAAGTGACAATTAATTATAAACCTTTTAAAAACAAATAACAATGATGACAAAAGAAGAAGCTTTGAAAATGTTCGCCATGTATGGCGCAGCTTGGTTTGGGAACAGCAAACAGCATTATGCATTCTCGGCATACTGCCGTCTGAATGGTTGGAACAAGTTGGCCGACAAATGGAAAGAAGAGGCCGAAGAAGAGTGGGAGGAGGCCGAAGAGGTTCTGAACCGCTTGGTGGAGCTCGGCTGCAAGCCCGCCGACCTGCAGGAGGCCATGAAGACTATGGAGTTCCCCTTCTACGACGACCCCAAACAGCAGATTGAGTCCGACTATCAGCCCGACGCCGTCAAGCAGATGAGCGAGATGGCCGCCGCCTTCGCCGACGACTATCCCACCCAGAAATTGATTTACAAGTGGATCGAAGACGAGAAAGACCACATGGCATGGGAAAAACAGTATCTCAACTACATCGACAAACTGGGCTACGAGAATTTCCTCATTGAGATGATGTAATCTAGTATGAAAGAGCAAGTGTTAAAAGCCATGCGTGAGGCGGGCAAACCCCTCACGGCTGGCGATGTGGCCAAGGCACTGGGTGCCGACCGTAAAGAAGTGGACAAGGCTTTCGCCGAACTGAAGAAGGAGGGTGCCATAGTGTCGCCCATCCGCTGCAAGTGGGAGCCTACCGTGTAAACTAACTAACAAGGGACGGCAAGCAGATCTTTTTTTTAATTCCTATGCCTGCCGTCCTTTTTTTTCTTTTTTCTTTAAGCAAATGCAATTAGACGAATACATGAGCGGCAGCATCCGCAACATCATGGCGAAGGCTTATCGCAACGTACTGAGCAATCCGCGCGAGGCGAAGTTTGCCTACACCATGCAACGAACGTTTGAAAAGTCGGAAAAGCGCCGCGCTAAGATTCGTGAGACGGAGGGTCTCGACGTGCCGCCGTTCCTCATCAGCAGCATCTCCACCACGTGCAATCTGCACTGCAAGGGATGCTATGCCCGCTCAAACGGTATAGCCAAAGACAGCGAGGCTGAGGGTAAGCCGACGCTTACTCCCCAGCAATGGCACGACATCTTTGTCGAGGCTGCCTCGCTGGGTATTAACTTCTCGCTTCTCGCAGGCGGTGAGCCCATGATGAGGCGCGACATTTTAGAACGGGTTGCCGAAGTGAAAAATATGATATTCCCCATCTTCACCAATGGCACACTCATCGGCCCCACATATATGGAGTTCCTGCGCAAGCATCTAAACATGGTGCCTGTCATCAGCATCGAAGGCACCGCTATGGGTACCGACGAACGGCGAGGCCGAGGCGTGTTTCAACGTGCCATGCTTTCGATGGAAATGTTGAAGAAGGAGGACCTCTTCTTCGGCACCAGCATCACCGTCACTACCGAGAACCTTCAGCTTGTCACCTCGCACCAGTTTGTAGACCAGCTCCGCTCCTATGGGTGCAAGATGGTGTTTTATGTAGAATATGTGCCAACCGAGCCTGGCACAGAACACCTTGCTTTTAGCGATGAACATGTGGCCCAGATGGAGAATGTGCTTGAAGAACGCCGCACCGAATATGAGGACATTATCTTCCTCTCCTTCCCTGGCGACGAGAAAGAGCTTGGCGGTTGTTTGGCTTCAGGACGTGGATTCTTCCACATTGGCCCCGACGGCTCGGCCGAACCCTGCCCCTTCTCGCCATTCAGCGACACCAATGTGGTGCAGATGGGTGTGCGTGGCGCCTTACAGTCGCCCCTGTTCCGTAAGATTCGTGCCGCCCGTGCTCTCGGTTGGGAACATACCGGGGGGTGTACCCTCTTCGAACACCGCGAAGAAATAGAAAAAATGGTTATTTAATCACTCAGACATGAATACAGCAATCCGTTATTTTAGCAAGTTTGGCCATTCGGCAAAGATGGCCGAAGTGGTCAGTCAGGTCACTGGAGCAAAGGCAGAGACTGTCGCCGTACCTATCAGCCAACCTGTTGATACGCTCTATCTTGGCTCAGGCCTCTTTTTGGGCAAGATTAGTGCCGAAATGGTCTCTTTTATCAAGACCCTTACCCCTGACAAGGTTAGGCATGTGGTCTGTTTTGGCTCCTGTGCTATCTTGGAGTCGCCCGTGCCTCAGATGAGGCAGCTGTTGGAAGCCCAGGGGATGAACGTAGACGAGCGCTCCTTCACCTGCAGAGGCTCAATGGGGCCGCTTCATGCCCGTCGTCCCAATCAGCAGGACCTTGACAGTCTGCGTCAATTCATTCAATCAGTAATTTAATCGCTCTACTATGGAAATCAAAGCAGTAAAATTCAGACGCGACGGATTCTACACCCAGCCTTTTGCCTTTGGTGGCGAAGAGGGTATGGACAAGTTCGACAAAAACATCCGCTACCGAGGCAGCCTTCAGAACTATCTGATAGACACTGGTAGCGAAGTGATATTGGTTGACACCGGCCTCCCTGCCGGAACGCCCGAGGAGGTGCCCGACGAGAATTCGGCAGCCTACACAGGAAAAGACATCTGTTCCTATATGGAGGCCTTTTCTGCACTAGGTTACAAACCTGAGCAGGTGACGAAGATATTGCTCACCCACCGCCATAGCGACCATAGTGGCGAGCTGAAAAGCTTCCCCAATGCCAAGGTCTATGTGAATGCCGACGAGATGGATGCTGCCGAACTACAGGGCCTAACCAACCTTGTACCTGTCAGCTTTACCGACGGTGCCTACTACAACTTCCCCGAGAGCCAGAAGATTGTCGACGGCATCCGCCTCATTAAGGCCACGGGCCACACCAAGGGCAACAGTATCATCATTGTAGAAAAGGATGGTCTCTTCTATATGCTGCACGGCGACATCACATACGTCGACGAAGCTTTGTACGAGGACAAGCTTTCCGTGGTCTTCGACGACCTGCCAGCTGCACGCGAGACGCAAAATCGCATCCGCCACTTTGTCCGTAACCACCCCACGGTGTATTGTGGCACGCATACACCTCAGGGCTATGAGAACCTTGAAGCCAAACGCGTGATG
Source organism: Bacteroidales bacterium (assembly GCA_017428115.1). Taxonomy (GTDB): domain Bacteria; phylum Bacteroidota; class Bacteroidia; order Bacteroidales; family P3; genus Colimorpha. The sequence continues at coordinate 4,264 of JAFRRK010000082.1, forward strand.
GACCTCGACAATCCTGTGCCGACAGTGTTTGCCGAGGTTGATTTCACCCAAAAGAAAGCCTCAGGCAAGTATGTTTGCTCCATCTGCGGCTATGTCTATGACCCAGCTGAGCACGGAGGCGTGGCTTTCGACGACCTGCCCGAAGATTGGCGTTGCCCTCGCTGCAAGCAGCCCAAGTCCAAGTTCAACAAGGCATGAATTGAAATAAGAATTACGCTCTAGGGGAAAAAATGACTGTTTTTTCCATATTGGGTTGAGCGTGTTGATTTCTCAACTTTCGCGGTACTCAGCTATCGAAAGTCCTTTACTACGAGACGCTGAAAAGTAGGCATTTTACCCGCCCCACACTGCACAGAAACAGGGTAGCTCCCTTTGGTCGCTACCCTGTTTCTGTTTGTATGGGGTTATTGAGAGTCAGCCTCTCCGAGGCTGTTGAGGAATCAGTCGTATATTGCATAAGAAATAGTACAAAAAAGTCAGTGGCCTTTCTATATCGAGGCGGAGAACCAAGGCACTAGGCAAAAGACTTCATGGTTCTGATATTCTTACTAAAGTTCGACAGGTCGCTGTCCTAGAAGAAAACTAGAAGAAAAAATATCACAACTATCATTCTTCCATTAGATTTCACTGAGTGGGAGAGTCTTAGTTGTTTGTGTATCACTTGTTTCGCGATAACAGCTCGGAGAGCAAGCGTAAAATAAGCAGGTTTGAGATGGTTAACGAACTTAGTTTTTACAGAGTTTCATCGCTTTATCTTACTTGTCAAGCTTTAGATTATTACTTTCTTCATGGTTCTTAGTTCTTGTTCCCGGGAGATGTTTCAAACTGTCACGTGCGGGTTTCGATATTGTCCGTGCTTGGCTGTGTTTTTGCCATATTGGATGGCGAATTTTGGACAATGATGTAGGCAGCGAAGGCACATAAGGCACTTCTCTTTTGCCCACACGGGTTTTTGCTGCTTCATCTCAATGGCTTGTGTCGGACATTTTTTTGCGCACAATCCACAGCCGATGCAGGCCTCGGAGACTGTTAGGTACTTAGTTCTTCGTTTTTTCTCATAGCTTCTCCCGCCTATCAAGCCGGCTATCTTCGGCAGGTGGAAGTCCATGTGTATGCCTCTCACCCTCTGTTTTATTTGTTCTATCAGTTCGTCAATCTCCTGGTCGGCCCTGCGGTTGGTCTCTTCTACCTTTGCTGGGTCGGATAGGTCGAACTTCGGTGTCCAAGTGTCGGGCATCCTTATGTCGAACAGGGCATCGAAGGGGTGTCCTTTCTTTTTCATGATGCTGTTTGCCACAGCCGACGCTCCTCCCGTGCTGGTGCCAAATGTGCCGACGTAATAAAGGTAGGAGCTGGTGGGACAGGGCAGGGCTGCCAAGAATTCCATGACGTTGATTGGCAGTGTCCAATAATAGGTGGGGGTCACGATGCCTAGAGGTTCGTCTGCGGATAATGAGACAGTTGGATTGGTCTCAATAGAAACCGCTTTGTCGTTCGTTGCTGTGGCAATCCGTTCTGTCACATACTTGCAATTGCCTGTTGCGCTGAAATATAAAATCATAATGCTTAATGGGTTGATTGGAGATGAAGTTAGTATTAAGATGTATACCATTGCTTAAACACCTGTGAGCGGGCTTTGCTCACCACTATGCGGTCGGGTGTGGGTACACATAGTGTCACTGCCAGCCTGCCAATGGGCCATATTGATATTTCCCTTATGGCACGGTGTGCCACCACATACTGACGGTTGGCGCGGAAGAAAAGGGAGGGGTTTAGCTGCTCCGCTATGGTGTCTAATGGCTGCTCAAGGGCATACTGCTGCCCATTGTAGGTGTGGGCGTGGCACACCTTGTCTGCTAGATGCAGATAGGCGATATCCTCAATTGCTAGGGGCATGAGCTTGTCGCCCCTAGGCACCAAAAAACTGCTCTTATAATGCTTTTGCTGATTAAAAAACAGCTCTGCTAGCTGTTGGAGTTTCGGGTCGGGAGTAGGGTGTATCAGCTTTTCCACTTTCTCCAGGGCTTGTCGTAGTTCATCTTTGCTCACGGGTTTTAGCAGGTAGTCGATACCGTTGGTTTTAAAAGCCTGCAATGCATATTGGTCGTAGGCGGTGGTGAAAACTATGGGGCAGTCCACCTTGGCCTTGTCGAAAATATGAAAAGCCAGCCCGTCGGCAAGCTGTATGTCCATAAAGCACAGGTCGGGCGCATCATGTTGTTGCAGATATTCCACTGCTTCCTCAATAGTCTGGATGATAGCGCCTACCTTTAGCTGTGGACGCAACTCCTCGAGCAGACGTTGCAGATGCTGGGCTGCAATGGCTTCGTCCTCAATTATGATGGCGTTGTTCATCTCTATGGGAGTTAGTTTGGTGAATTGTGTGTTCTCTATTCTTTGTTTGGTTATCTTTCAAATGGTATTTCCACGGCAAAGGTGTCGGCGTTGCTATCCACCACAATATCGCGGTGCAGCAGCAATTGGTGGCGTTTGCTAAGATTGGCCAGTCCCACACCGTTGCCCTCGCTCCCACAGTCTTTTGGCTGGCGTGGATTGCTCACTCGCAGCGTGCCCCTCGAGGTGCTCTCGATGGTGATGGTCAGTGGGTGACGGCTGCTTACCACATTGTGCTTGATGGCGTTTTCAATCAGCATCTGCAGGCTGATGGGCAGCACCTTTGCATCCATCAGCCCAGGGTCTATTCTTTGCACCACTTGCAAGTTGTCGGCATAGCGTATCTGCATCAGACAGATATAGCTTTCCGCAAAAGCCAGCTCCTCGGCCAGAGTCACCTGCCGTTGAGGTCGCATTATGTATCGGTAGCATGCCGCCAGCTGGTGCAGATAGGTGTGGGCGCGCTCCTCGTCAACACCTATCAGGCCGTCAAGGGTGCCCAAGGAGTTGAATAGGAAGTGGGGGTCTATCTGGTTCTCGAGCGACGTGAGGCGCACCTGCAGGTTCTCTGCTTGCAGCTGTTCGTTCTCTAGCATAGTCTGCTGCTGGCGGGTGATGTTGAAGAAGACCACCGTAATCAGAATCACGGTGATAGCCACAATGCCGTCCTTTATAATGTCGAGGTAGGTGAGTTCATCGCCCACCGCCTCGTCGTAAATCCATAAGGCAACCCCCTGAGTGACGTAGGTGAGGACAATACTGATTGCCATTGTGCCGCCTATGGCCACGGCAAAGCGCCGTGCCACTGACCAGTCGCGTCGCATGATGCTGAAGTTGTAGAGGTAGAGAAGAAAGAAAAGCAGAAAAGTCTCCGCCCCCATCAAGGCGATATGAAAGCGTGAGTCCACCATCTGAGCCTCGGTGTAGAGGTTGCCCAGTAGCATCAGCCCCGTCTGTATGGCAGCACCAGCCACCGACAGGCCAAAAGCCATCCTCACCGTAAAGGGATGGAATACACGTGGCAACAGCCCCGTAATGTTGAATTGAGAATTGTGAGCCACTTCTTGCAACTAAAAAAACTAAATCCTAAAAAAGTACATTTACCTTACCCTATGCTTTATTATATAACGGCTGGGAGAGCTTTTTATTGTTTATCTGCGTTGTCAGGCAGTAGGCAAGAAGATAAACACCCGTCTGAATCCAAAGCAGGCTGTATTCAAAGTCCACCTCCTTGAGCGCCGACCCCATTGAGCTGATGGACACAAAGCCTTGGCTTGCCGGAGTGTAAGGGAAAAGGTAGGAGAAATAGCGCCAAAAGTCGGGCATGTTGCATTGCGGCCACACCATGCCCGAGAGAAACAGCAGCACCACGCTGAAGAATATGCTGCAGACGATGCCGCTGTCGCGGTGGCTCACAAAATTCGCTACCGTAAGGCTGAAAAATATGGTGGATAGCAGAAATGGCAGCAAAAAAAGCACCAGGTCGCCAATCTTCCCAACTTGTGGCAGCTCAAACCAGTGTGGTATGAGTATAAGCACTATGCCGCTCAGTGGCACGTAGATGCCTAGGTAGGCTAGGCATCGCCCAATCCCCACACGCATAATATGCCTGCCACGCAACCGTTCAGGGATAAGCTCAACCGTTAGCCGTTCGTCGCGTGCAGTGCCGCCCATAATGCCAATGCCCAGAAAAAGAGTCTGGTGCAGCACCAACACCAGCAGTGCCGGTACCAAAAAACTGGTAAACCCACCCGCACTGCTATAGAGCTTCACATCGTTGTAGGGCAGCGGTGTCACCATCATTTCGGCATTCTCGCCAGTCATTCCGGCCAGGGCATACCGTTTCAGCTGTATGTCGTGCATCTCGTCTACTAGCACTGCGCTGGCGCCAGTGTATACGCTGCGGTAGTATAGAAAACTGCTCATATCGCAGAAAAGCCCCACCCGAGCAGTCTCGCCACGGTTTAGCCGCCCCGTATAGTCGTTGGGGAAATAGAATATACCATTTATCACGCGTTGCTGCATCAGCTTTGCCGCTTCTGCTATTGAGCCACACTCATATTGCACATTAAGCTCAGGAGTGGCATCTAGCTTCTTTATAAATCGTCGACTGTCGTCGCTTCGCGACAAATCCACCACTGCCACGGGTAGATTGCGCACCAACTCATTCTTATATATGGCACCGAAAATGAGGGGATAGAGCAGCGTGGCCACAAAAAATATCAGTATCACACCGCCATCGTGGAAGATGCGCTGCACCTCTATGATAAAAACTTTGTAAATGTCGAATAATATACGTAGCATGACTTACCTTTCCATTTTACTTTGCCTTTCCATTATCAGCATCCCCACAAATCCACACGCCACAAAGGCAAGCAGCCAGCACACATGTGTCCAACATTCCCTCAGTCCACCGCCGTATAGGGCCACCTGCGCATAAGTCAGGTAGTAGTGTCGTAGTGGAAAGAGATAGCTGCACGACTGCAGCGATGCTGGCATATTGCTCACCGGATATGAGAAACCCGACATAGAGAACGACAAGGCACCATATATCGCACTCACACATACCGCCATATGCATGTTAGGAATGAGAGCTGAAAGGAATACTCCCATGCATTGGGCTGCCAGTACCAGCAGCACCATGTCCAATACCATCCATCCGAAACTACCCTGCAGTGGATAATGGCATGGGCCGAAGAAAATGATGTTGCCCACTATCCCCAACAAGCTGAACCATATAGTGTAGGGGAGCAGTTTGCCTGCCAAGGCTGTCAATATATTGCCTCCGCCTTGTTCTACCCAATCTTCTGCTGTGCCCTCCTTCTGCTCACGTGCCACCTCGTATGTGGTCAGCAGCAGCACCATCAGTGCCAATATCCCGGGCAATATGGTTGTCAGCACATAGGGCTGGTAGTCGGCAGTGGGGTTGCCCACCAGGTGCGTGTCGAATTCCACAGGCTGGATGATGCCCATGATGGCCTCTTCCTCCAGTCCCTTTTTCTTCAGTATCTCGCGGTGCACGGCTGCCGATGCCAGTTTGCCCATGGTGGCCAGCTGTTTGTAGCTGAGGCTTCCTGCCAGTAGAAAGGCATTGTTTGAATAGATGGTTATCCTAGGCCGCTCAAAGTCCAACAACTCGCTGTAAGCCTTTTCGGGTATCTCCATGAATGCATATATCTCCTGCCGCTGCATTGCCTTGCGCGCTTCGGCATGTGTGCTATACACGGCCACCACTTTCACGCCCTGTGTGGCTGCCAGCTCATGACAGAGACGTCGCGACAGGTAGCTGCCATCATGGTCTACTACTGCAATGGGCAAGTCTTCTGGTTGACCCTCGTGCATTAGGGTTAGGAAGAAAACGAAGCTGAAGACTATGCCCAATGACAGCAGTATGAAATAGCGTGGACAACAGCATAGCCGCTGCCATTCGCGTCGTATTGAGATGAAAAAATAATTCATTATACTGGCCTCTGGAGGGTGTTAGAGTTTATAGTGGAAGTTGAAACAATCAGTTCTCGATAATGACGGTCATTCCAGGGCGCAAACCTTTGATAGGTTCTGTGGGCACCAACTTGATGTCGAAACTTTTTACATCATACTCTCCATTGCTCTTTGTGGCGCGCCACGTAGCGTAGCTGGCCATAGCTTTCATATAGCTCACCTTGGCTCGGTAGGTCTGCTCGCCCAGGGCTGGTATGCGCACCTTTGCCTCGCTGCCCACCGTGAGGCCCTGCAGTAGGTCCTCACGTATGCTGAATGTGAACCACACGTCGCTCATGTCGAGGAGGTTCATTACAGGTGAGCCTGTCCCTACTAGGTCGCCTCGTTTGGGGAAGATGTCTGTCACCTCACCATCGGCAGGAGCCGTCAGGTAGCGTTCGTTGATATAGGAGTTAACCTCCTGTATCGCTCCGTCGGCTTGTGCCACTAATGCTCGTGCGGCCATCTTGTCTTCTTCTTGCGCACCTGCCACTGCCAGGTCGTATTGGCTTTTGGCAGCGTTGGCAGTTGCCACAGCAGCCTGATACTGGGCTTCGGCCTCATCGCGTTTTTGCGCCGATAGCACTTTCTTGTCGTAGAGTATCTGCACACGGTTGTACGACTTGCGTGCTATATCCACTCCCACCAATGCCTTTTGCCACATCTCGTAGGCACCCGCTATCTGTTGCTGGCGTGCGCCATTCTCAGCCTTTTGGCTCTGCGCACTGGCGGCGCGACGAGCAGCCTTTGCCTGCTCCATCTTGGCGTTTACTTCAGGACTGTAGACGTATGCCAACGTATCGCCGGCATGCACCGTTTGGCCCTCTTCAACGTAGAGCTCTTCAATACGTCCAGGCACCTTGTTGGCCACCCTATACTCGCTTGCAGCCACCTCGCCCATCAATATCTCGGGCTCGGGACGCAAAGCCCACGCACCTACCAGTGCCACAATGGCCACAATGGCAATCACTATGCCTAGGCCTATCCATAATGATTTCTGCGAATTGTTCATCTGTTTTGGAATAATAGTTTATAGTTTATAAGTCGTTTTTTTATTGTTTGGCGAAAGTTCTCAATTCTCATTTACTTGGCTCTCTCCGGTTGCTTGTTGCAGATATAGGCGGTTCATGCGCAGCTCTATCTCGGCATCTGCCACCTCGGTCTTGGCCGCAAGCCATGCCGTCTGTGCCTGCATCAGGTCGCTGGTGCTAGCCAGCCCGGCCGCAAAACTCTCGTTAGCCAGCTGCAGATTCTCTTCGGCATTGGCGAGTGCGTTTTGGGCTTCAGCCAGCTTCTCGTTGGCCATCAGCGACTCGAAATGCAGTTTGCTCACTTGCAAGGCTATCTTGTCGCGAGCCTCTTCAATCTGGTATTGTACTTGGTTGCGCCGGTGCTTGGCAGCCTTTACTGCAAATATGGCATCGGGATGGCAAATGGGTACATTCACGACTACTCCGGCAGTGAACATGCCGGCAAAGGTGTTCTGATAGCCGTTGTAGATGTTGGGGTTGGTCAGCACGTAGTTGCCTGTCAACCCTATGTTGGGCAGCAGCATCGAGGTGGCTGCCCGCACTCCGGCATCGGCAATGCCTTTGCCCAGCTCCAACATTTGTAGCTCTTTGCGGTGAGAGTAGACCTCCTCCATTTCGGGCAGCTGAGTGGGTTGAATCTGGGCGGTGGTAGGTTGCTGTGTGAGGTAGTATGTGCTGTCCAGCGGCAGACCGCATATTTGGTTCAGTACCATGCGGCTCAGCGTCAGACCCAGGTTGGCCTTGGTGAGCTGCATCTGTGCTTCGTTCAGCTTCACGCGCACTTGTGTCACCTCGGCCATGGTGGCCACCTCGGCCTCGAGCATGGCGTCGACATCGTTGCTCAGCTTCGAAACAAGGTTGTAGTATTGTTGGGCCAGTTGCTGCTTGTTTTGGAGCGACACCACGCGCCAGTAAGCCTCGTCGACGCTCAGCAACAAGTCGTCGCTCTCCTTGTCGTGCTGCACTTCTGCCAATTGGCCGGATAGCCGTGCGGCAGAATAGAGGGCCCTCAGTTTGCCTCCCATATACAGGGGCTGCGACACACTCACTGCACCGGCATAGATGTTGGTCAGGTCGATGTTGAGTGCCGTGGTGATGTCTTGGCCTATTGCATTGAGGTCGGCGGCTGCCTGTGTGGTGCCTATGCGGCTGATGATGCGGCGCAAAAACACGGGGTCGAAGTTCAGCTCTTCCGACAGTGTCTCGGTGAGGTGGTCGGTGAGGTTGTTCTGTAGGGTTGTGCCCATGTTGTTGATGCGCTGCTGTTGGTCGTCGCTCAGCAGTTGCAGGTTCCGTGAGTTGTGAAGGTAGGTGCCGTTGGCACTCACCTTGGGGAAAAACTGGCTTAATGCCGCCTGCCGCAGAGCTTCGCTCTCAAGTACTTTCTCTTCGGAGATTTTTAGCTGCTTGTTGTTCTCCAACGCCGATTGACGTAGTTGCTCCAATGTTGGGGCAGGTGCCGGCGACTGCTGTTGGGCTGCAGCGGTAAACCCCGCGAGCAGCATAATGATGTGCAGTGTGTTGAATATTAGCTTTTTGATAGTCATTTCGTTTGTTCTATTGATTTTGCAAAAATACGCCTCGCCGCCAATATATCTTAATCTGTCGCACCTCAAACGTACAAAATGAGGTCCGAACTGCCCATCTCGCCCTCCGAAAGGAATAAAGTTTGACAAGTATAATCAGGCTTGCATTCCGAGTCGTTTTTAGCCATACGTTTTCGTTTCCCTTTTCACGGTCCTTAGTCGGGTTGTTTAGTGATGGAGGCTGCCTGTCTTGTTCCTGCCTTCGCCCTGTTTTCGCTTTCGGAAACGAAGGCACGGCGAAGGCACGACAAAGGTATGGAGTGTGATAGAGGCGAGTGCTGTCGTCATTCTGATAGTTGAGGTGAGTGCTATCGGCCGTCTGATATAATCTGATATAATTTTACCGAAAAAGGTCAGAAATTAGGGTGCCACTTTTAAAAATAAAAAAGTGGCACAACGTTGTACACGGCGAGAGCAAAGAAAGCGAGCAACTTTCTTTGCCGAGCCAAAGCAACGTCACGTAGTAAAGTGGGAGCTGATGACGATGACAATGACAATAGGGATGGATGCATGTATCGACCCTTGGGGTGACAAATTAGGCAAGGGCAGTCTCGTCACCAAGATTCTCAAGGCAGGCTGGAGCATCGAATACCTCTTTTTTTTACTGGAAATATGATGCGTTAGCCCTGTGTGGATGAAAAAAAATGCACGATTTATAAAAAAAATGTATATTTGCATTTTCAATTATATATGTATCTTGGTGAAGAGAATGTGTTGTAGTGGGATGATATACTAGTGTATTTGTGGAATTTAAATGAACTTAATTAATAACTAAAAACGTATTTGTCATGCAAAAACATCTACAAAAACTCCTGCTTCTCGTGGCGATGATGCTTGTCCCGTGGGTGACACAGGCTCAGTCTTTGGGCGAGTACACCTACTCGACGGGTACCGACACGACGAAGTGGATTGACATGAGTTCTGCGACGCAGATTCTCAGTCCGTCGGGTAGCGACGGTCTGGCCTCGTCGCTGCAGAACATCGGCTTCGTGTTCGACTTTGGCTCGGAGTCCTACACCCAGTATTCCGTCAACACCGACGGCAACCTGCGGCTTGGCTCCACGGTGACGGGCACGGGCAATTATTCCACACCGTTCTCGTCAAGCAACGCCAACACGAACAGTCCGAAGATTAACGCCTTCGGCTGCGACGGCTATGGTGTGTCGGGTTCACACTATGTGAAATCCCTTAACACGGTGAATGCCAACGGAGACTCGCTGCTGGCGGTTGAGTTCTGCATGGGCACCTACAACAGCACTACGCGCAACAATCTCTACAAGTGGCAGGTACACCTGTATCACAATGGGAACATTGAGATTGTGTATGGTGCGGTTCCTAGTGCGATGCCTAATGTGGCTCGCCAGCCTGGACTCTGCGTTGATGCCACTGACGGCTGGACTATCGATGCCAGCCATGTGGCGACCCACTTCACTTCGGGAGTTTCCTCCACTACGGTGGCTACAGGGACGTGGCCTGAGGAGGGACGCTACTACTGCTTTACCACCCCTGTCTACGACTGCCCCAGGCCTTACGGAATTGTGGTGAGCAATCTTAGCGTCAGTGGTTTTGACGTTACTTGGACTGACACGTCCAGTGCTACCTCATGGATTGTGCAGCTGAATGCTGGCGATTCCATAATTTACAACAATGTCGAGTATGCCAACTCAGTCTCATTCACTGGTCTTAATCCTGCTACTTATTATTCTCTGCAGATAGCCGGTCTCTGTGCTGGCGGCGATACCAGCATGGCTCGCGCTTGTACTATAGTCACTCCATGTGCACTGCTTACAACGCTGCCCTACACCCAGAATTTCGACGATGTGGCGGGAGCCACAGGCACTTCGCTGGCGACCAACAATTTGCCAGTCTGTTGGGCAAACCACAATACGGGCACCAACAGTTCGTATCACGGCTACCCCATCGTTTACAGCAGCTCTTCTACCGCCCACAGCGGTAGCAACGCGATGCGTTTCTACACTTACATCACCGCTGGCACTTACAGCGACCAAATTGCCATCATGCCGCCGACCGACTCGACGGTGCTGCCGCTGTCCAGTATGCAGGTGAGGTTCTGGATGCGTTCTACTTCTACTTCGTACAACTCTCATGTGATTGTGGGTGTGATGACCGACCCGACCGATGCCAGCACTTTTGTGCCGGTTGAGGATGTGTCGACCAATGCCTCTACCACCTATGCCGAGCATACGGTGGTGCTGGCCTCCTACAACGGCCCGCACGGCTATGTGGCTTTCAAGGCTCCGCAGCCCACTTCGAGCTACAACGCCCTGCTGATTGACGACATCTCGCTCGAGGAGGCTCCCTCCTGTATGCCGGTGCACAACTTGGCGGTGACTGGCACCACCATTGATTCCATTTATTTGGAGTGGTCGCCGATAGGCACGGAGACTGAATGGATTGTCAGCTATGGGAGCAATGAGGATGTTGTGTACGACACAACTTACGCCATAGGAGAATTGAGCGCTAATACCGCCTACACTATTTCGGTACGCGCCTATTGCGGCACCGACACCAGCATAGCTGTGACTGTCACTGCCCGCACTGCCTGCGGACTCATCGACAGCCTGCCCTACTCCTACGGCTTTGAAGACCTCGCTACCAGCACTAGTTCCATGACTCCCGAGATTCCCTGCTGGAACCACATCAACAACGGAACCTCTTATCCGGGCTATCCGACCGTGAACAGCACTACGCCCCACAGCGGCACTCGCAACCTCTATTGGTATGCAAGCACCACTTCGGGCACATACGGCGACTACGAGCTTGTGGTTATGCCCGCCATCGATACCGATATCTATCCCATCAATACCCTGCAGCTGACTTTCTGGGCACGGCCCAGCAGCACCAGCTACTCGCCTGTGTTCCATGTGGGCGTGATGACCGACCCTACGGATGTCAATACATTCCAGCAGGTTGCCACTGTCAATGTACAGAACGTCACCACCTGGCAGGAGTTCACCACAGGCTTCGCTACCTTTACAGGATATGGCAACCATATCGCCGTCAGGGTTAACCGTCCTAGTAGCGCATGGTATGCCTACACCGACGATTTTACCATTGAGGAGATGCCTAGCTGCACATTTGTCGATGCTATACATGCGCAGACCACAGCGTCGGCAGCACATCTGACATGGAGCTACGATGAGACCATCGGCACTCCGACGGGGTATAGCGTCAACTACCGTTATGCCGACGATTCCACAGCCACGCCTACCAATGTCATAACCACCAATGACCATCTGGTGCTGACAGGCCTCGATGCCGACACCTCCTATTGGGTCTCGGTCGAAGCTTTGTGTGATGATGGTTACAGCACTCCTTATACTATGACCTTCAGAACTCAGGCATTGCCCTGCTTGGAATGGGATACCACCGGCGGTGCTTTCGCTGGCCCTGCCGACACCGTTGTGTTGGGAACGCCCGGCACCTCGACGGGACACGTCATGCCTCTCAATCAGGAATACAACTACAGCTATTGTCAGCATCTTTTCCTCTCTTCGGAGATTCCCGTCACTGAGCCGACTATGTTTACTGGCATTGCCTTCGACTATGCTTACACGCAGCCCATGACGCATGCCACCAACTGCTCCATCTATTTGGCTAATACTACCCGTTCCGACATGATGGCTACAGACTCGACCTTTGTGCCATACAGCCAGTTGCAGTTGGTCTATGTGGGTCCGCTCAACTGTACCGCATCGGGTTGGAACTACTTCCAGTTCAATCGGGGCGGTTTCTTGTACGACGGGGTACACAACCTCTGTGTGGCCATTGTCGACAACAGCGGTTCGTCCGACGGCACTTCCTACATTTTCCGCTATCAGTCTGTATCGGGTTCTGCTATGACTCACCGTGTCTTCGGTTCCACACCGTACGACTCAGCCGCGATGGATGCTGCCCGTGCCGGACAGTCTTACTGGCGCAGCAACACACGTCTCACCACCGGCGGTAGTGGCAACTGCCTCACCTTGGCCTCATGTGCTGCCCCTGCCGTGAATATTGAAATGGACTCCATGGGCGACTATCAGCTGACATGGATTCCCGGTTATCAGGAGTCTTCATGGGATGTCGACTATCGTGAACAAGGCAGCTCTACTTGGACCAATCTGGCTTTGGGCACTACATTCACTAATTACACCATCCTCTCTACCGACCTTGCTTCCAACACCCATTATGAGTTCCGAGTCACAGCTAATTGCAGCGACACCAACATTTCTACCATTGTGAACTACACCACGCCCTGTTCCTTCCTTACCTTACCTTATTCTTATGGTTTTGAGGATATGGCCACCGGTACCAGCTCTGCGCGTCCTAACATTCCCTGCTGGAACCATCTGAACAACGGTACCTCCTATTATGGCTACCCATACGTTTATGCCTCCGCTGCCCACACCGGCAGCCGTGGCCTCTACTGGTATCTCACCACCACCACTGGTACCTATGGCGACTATGAGGCCGTTGTCCTTCCTCCGGTAAATACTGTGACAAATCCCATCAACACCTTGCAGCTCTCCTTCTGGTCCAAACCTACCAGCACCAGCTACCACCCCGTCTTTATCGTGGGTGTGATGACTGACCCCGAGGACATCAACACCTTCCAAAGCGTGGCCACGGTCAATGTGCTTAACTCCACCGATTGGCAGTTCTTTGAGGTTCCCCTTGCAGCATATACTGGAACAGGCCGCTATGTGGCAGTCCGTGCCAACCGTCCTTCAAGTGCTTGGTACGCCTACTTAGACGATGTCCTCCTCGAGAATGTTCCCGCATGTCCGCGTGTGTACGATGTTGAAGCCCACGACATCACCCAGACCGATGCCACCATTGCCTGGACTCCCACTGTCGCGACTGAATACGAAGTGCAATATGGCCCTGCAGGCTTTACCCTCGACTCCGGTATAATAGTTAACTCTATTTACGACGACTCGGTTACCCTCACGAGCCTCAACCCAGGCACCATCTACGATGTCTATGTGCGCGGCATTTGCAGCGGCGACAGCAGCAACTGGTCGTTTAGGTATCAGTTCAACACCGAGTGCTCATATGCCACACTACCCATTATCGAGAATTTCGATGCCATAACGGGCAGCACCGCCACCTCAGGTATGGCCAATATCCTGCCTCCTTGCTGGGACTATTACAACGACGGCTCCCGTACCAACTATCAGGGCTCGCCATATGTCTATACCAACGCCACTTATGCCCACAGCGGCTCGAACTGCATTCGTTTCTATTCGTATAACTCCTCTGGCGATTCCAACCAATACCTCATTCTGCCGGTCTTTGATTCCAACGACTATGTAATCTCCGACCTACAGCTGAGTTTCTGGCTGCGTGGCAACAGTACCTCCTCCAATTACTTCAATAACGCGATTGTGGGTGTGATGACCGACCCGACCAACGAATATTCATTCATCCCCTACGACACCATCCTCTCGGCCACGACCACATACACCTATCACGAGGTCAACTTTAACCGTTATGCCGGTCCTCATGGCCGTATCACCATCTTGTTCCCGAAACCATCCTCATCCAGCCAATATGAGTATGGCTATCTGGACGACCTGATGCTCGGACCTCTGCCCAACTGTGCCAGTGTGGACAACCTGACAGCCACCTATGTCACCAGCGACACCGTCATCCTTCAGTGGAATACGGGTGATGTCGAGACAGCATGGGAGGTCTCTTATGGCTCGTTCAGTGCTGTGGTGTACGACACTACCTACGTGGCCTTTGGCCTCACGCCCAACACTGAATACACCTTCAGTGTACGTGCCATCTGCGGTGTTGGCGACACCAGCTACCCAGTCAGCTACACCTTATACACTAGCTGTGTTCCTATGGCGGTGCCCTTCACCGAGAGTTTCGACACCTGGTCGTCAACAGCTGCCGACCCGCTGCCCAACTGCTGGGAGAAACATACCAACTATAGCACCAACTATCCTTATGCTTCCACTTCGTATCACCACTCAGGAACCAAGGCAATGTATATGTACTCTACCAGCACTACCTACTCCTACATGGTACTCCCACAATTCGCACTTCCCGTCGACAGCACTATGGTCTCTTTCTGGCTGTACAAGAGCAACACCTCCTATCCACACAGACTCCAAGTGGGTGTGATGACCAATCCTGCCGATGTCAGTACCTTTGTTCAGGTTGCCGAAGTTGTCCCCACCTTGAGTGCTACATGGGAGGAATTCGAGGTGCCCCTGAGCTCGTACAACGGAACCGGTAACCGCATTGCCATCATGTCGCCCAACAACGAGTACAGCTACCCCTATCTCGACGACCTCACCGTCACACGCATCAGCGCTTGCCCCCGTGTCGTCGACCTGCATGTAGTATCGGTGATGCTTGACAGTGCCACTATCGCGTGGAGTGACGGAAGCAACTCTTCTTGGTATGTGGAATACGACACTGTCGATTTCACCCCAGGCACAGGCCATACGGCAATATCTGTGGCTGACTCGTTCTATACCTTCACGGGTCTTGACTCCGCTACAACCTATCACGTCTATGTCTATCCCGATTGCGGCACTACCATAGCCGAACGCCACCTGACCTTCACCACCCTCGCCGCCTCCCCAGCCACTGTTCCTTACAGTTGCAATTTCGAAGCCGACGGTGTCAACGGATGGGATTTCATCCAGACTGGCCAAAACAACTATTGGGTGGTCGGCAACAACACCAACAATGGTGGCAGCCGCTCAATGTATGTTACTGACAATGGTACCACCAACAATTACAGCGGCTCAGCATCCTATTCCTTTGCAGTGCGCACCTTCTACCTGTCAGCGGGTGGCTATCTCGTCTCTTATGATTGGAAGGCCAACGGCGAGAGTTCGTTCGACTTCTTGCGCGTCGCCCTTGTGCCTGCCGGAACCAATATCATTGCTGGCAATTACAACGGATTCAACAATGCCGAAGCCCCTTCGGGTACGCTGCCTGCAGGCGGTATTGCCCTCGACGGTGGCGGACGTTTAAATCTCCAGACTACTTGGCAGACCCATACCGACGAAATCACCATCGCCACTCCCGGCACCTATAAGTTGGTATTTATGTGGCGTAACGACGGTAGTGTCTACAACAATCCTCCCGCCGCTATCGACAATGTCTCCATCATAACAAACAGCTGCCCGATTGTGACTAATGTCACAACCTCTTCCGTAACTACTACCAGCATCACCATCGACTGGACCGATGTGTCCGGTGCCTCCTCGTGGGAAGTTTCTTACACGGGCAACGGAGCCACCAGTTCCAATATCGTCACTGCTCACCCGACAATCCTCACGGGTCTCACACCCGCCACGGCTTATCAAATTCGTGTGCGTCCCATCTGTAGTGCCACCGACACAGGCGCTTGGTGCGAGACTTATGTCGAATACACCAGCTGCGACCTTATTGTGCCGCCATACGTCCAGGATTTCGATGCTGTCGCTGGCACAACATACAGCACCGCAGGCGATCTTCCCCCATGCTGGGTCGGCTACACCAACGGTACCTCTGCTAGCTACATGCCGCATGTGACCAATGGTGGCTCCTACTCCTACTCTGTCAGTGGCAACGCCCTCACGATGACCAGCGGCAGTGCCTCTTACGGCGATGTCAAGTACGTCCGCCTGCCACAGTTTGCAATGCCTGTCAGCACCCTGACGATGAGCTATTGGTTCTGCACCGAAAGCAGCACAAACGGTACCCTTACCGTAGGATACATGACCGGAACCAACTTCGCAACCGACTTTGTGCCGGTCGTCTCCCATGCGGCTTCGAGTGCGTCGTATCACAGTGGCAACGGTCCCCAACCTGCAGGAACAGGTGTCTACGACACGGTCTCGTTTGAGAACGCCCCTGACTCCGCCCTATATGTCGCCTTTAAGTGGGTCTACACCTCTTCGTTCTACTCCTGCTGCATTGACAACATCGAGGTGACCTCCACTGGTGCCATCTGCGTGCCCCCCACTATTGTTTCAACGACTGGTGATTACCAGAGCGCGACTATGACATGGACTGGCACTGGCACCGACTATGAGGTGAATATCAAGGAGAGTGTCGCAACCAGTTGGCCTGCCACCGACATCCACGTCACGGGCAATACCTACACCTTCACGGGTCTCAACCCCGCTACCAGCTACACCTTACGCGTGCGTCAGGACTGCACACTCGATAGCCTCGGCTATAGTGAATGGGTGATTGACGGCTTCACCACCGACAGCCTGCCCTGCCTGTCTCCCGACAGCCTGAACGTCACCGCTGTCACCAACGCTACCGCCACTCTCGACTGGGTACCCACCGGCATGGAAACTGCTTGGGATGTCCATGTGTGGTATAGCGGCGGATTTGACAGCGTCTACACCGTCACCAGCCATCCCGCCACCATAGGCGGATTCAGCGCAGGCATCACCTACAATGCTGCAGTGCGGCCACTCTGTGGCTCAGGTCAGGATGTCATTGGCGACTGGGGCGACACCGTCACCTTCACCACCGCCACCTGCCCCGATGTCACCGGCCTCGGCACACGCGACGTCACGGCCAACAGCGTCGAGGTCTACTGGACAGCCGACCCCATGG
>JAFRRK010000083.1 GCA_017428115.1 Bacteroidales bacterium
ATTGACCTATTGATGTTTTTTATTTGTTAAAATGTCCTCCAAGCACCTTGATTGACAAAATCGCCAGTAAAAACAAGCGTTCCGAAAGATTTCATCCTGCAAAATGACCTATAGACCCTGTTTTTTGCCAAATAGTATCCATGTCGCGTCTCTTCGAGACGCTGATAGGGAGTATGTTCTGTCACCGCACTGCGCTACGCTTGTACGGTGTTATTGAGATTCAACCTCTTCGAGGCTGTAAAAATCAGTCATATATTAAACTAGAGCCTTTGTTTTTAATAGGGCCTCTTAAAATGCTCGCTATTAAATCCCCATATATTAATCAAATAAAGGATGAGTGATTTGCTTATTCTATTATTATCAAATTCCTGATTAATAGCACTTCCCGCAGTAGTCTAGCATATCTCAACCTTCACTTCCATCTTTTTTAGAGTTCGTTGCCCATCTCATGCCCAACCAAAGCCGATTCTGCAACGGCAACCTTCTCCATGCCGTTATTTTCTGAATCGGATGTGCAATGTAGGAGCGGCGCAGTCTACCATATTGATAAAGTGAGCAAAAGCCCGACAGCTATTATACTAGAGCGTTGCTATCCTTGTGAAGCTGGTCTTATGCTATACCCCCACACCGCGCAGGTCATTCGCTCAGTGTGGGGGTATGGTAGATGAGGGTCGCCCAAGTGTCGCACGCTGCTGGTGGCGGTCGGTGCCTGCTGGCACTATTGTCGGGGCGTCAGCTTGTGGCTATTGTATGACTACGACTTTCGTCCTTACTGTGTTGTCGATACACACTAGGTATACCCCTGCTGCCAGTGGGCTGCCCATTGAATGCCTGCGGCCTGTGAGGTCGTATATCTGCACACGCCGCTCTTCCACCCCTTCTACCAATATGCGGTGCTGACGCACATACACTTTGTATCCCTCGGCGGTGGCTTCTCCTATGCCTACGTTGGGTTCGAACAGGGCGGTATAGGTGGCGTCGGCAGTCACGGTCACTGTGCGTTGTGCCTCATCCTCGCCGTCGTCCCACCCCGCAAAGCGGTAGCCCCCGAAGGCGCGGGCCTCTATCGTCACCATGGTGCCGTAGGCATAGCTGCCGCTGCCCGTCACCTGCCCCATGGCGTAGTCGTTGGCTGCCACGGTGAGGGTGTACATCACCGGCTCAAAGACGGCTGTGTAGGTGGCGTCGCCCGTCACGGTCACCACACGCGGGTTGGTGGTCACGCCGTCGCTCCACTGGTCGAAATAGTAGTGCTCGGTGGCTGTTGCGGCAATGGCCACGCTCTCGCCCAGGTAGTACAGTCCGCCCCCTGCCACGCTGCCACGGGTGGAGTCGTTGGCGATGACAGTAATACGGTACTGCTGGTCACGCTCGAAGAGGGCGGTGAAGGCGGTGTCGCAGGTCAGCGTCAACAATCGTGGATTGGTGGTGTTGCCGTCGCTCCATTGAGTGAAATGGCTGTGCGGTGCCGCCGTGGCACTGATGGTCACTTGCGACAGGTAGCTGTAGTCGCCACCACCCTGCACGGTGCCTAAGGTGCTGTCGTTGGTGGTGAGGGTGAGGTGGTAAGTGTTGATGTCGAAGTAGGCCGTCAGCAGGGTGTCGCCCGAGAGGGTGACGGTGCGTGGGTTGTCGCTGTTGCCATCCTGCCACTGCACAAAGTGGTAGCCGTAGTTGGCGGTGGCGGTCACCACCTCCACCAGGTTCGCCGTCTTGGTGTGTGTGGCAGTTCCCATCGTGCTGTTGTTCACCGTAGTGCTGAGGCCTACGAAGAGGGCGGTCAGTGCGGTGTCGCGGGTCAGGGTGAAGGTGTAGGGGTTGGCGGTGCTGCCGTTGCTCCACCTCAGGAAGTGGTAGTTGGCGGCGGGTGTGGCGGTGAGGGTGAGCGAGGTGAGGTAGGCATAGCTGCCTCCAGTGGGGGAGACCGTGCCACGGCTATTGTTATTGGCCGAGCAGGTGAGCGCGTACTGGTTGGGTGCGAAGCTGGCGGAGAATGCCGTGTCATGCGACACCACCACGCGGCGCGGGTTGCTGCTGTTGCCGTCGTTCCACTGGGTGAAATGGTAGCCATAGTTGGGCGTGGCGGTAATCCACACGGCGGTGTTGTAGTCCACCGTGTTGCTGCCTGTGGCGGTGCCACGTGCCGTGTCGGCAGAGGCCACGGCGATGGTGTGGCGGTCGATGGCGAAGTGGGCAGTCAGCGTCGTGTCGCGTGTCACGGTGATGGTGCGTGGGTTGTCCTCGATGCTGTCGTTCCACATCGTGAAGTGGTAGTGCGGTGCTGGCACTGCCGTCAGGGCCACCTGCGACAGGTAGTTGTACGAGCCGCCACCCGTGGCGGTGCCCAGGGTGACGTTGCTGCTCAGTGCGGTGACAAGGTAGCTGTTATAATCGAACTGCGCCGTGTATTGTGCCGAGTCGGTCACCACCACCGTACGGGGATTCTGTGTGTTGCCGTCCTGCCACTGCACAAAGTGATAGCCGTAATAAGGTGTGGCGGTCAAGGTGGCTGTGCTGTTGTGGTTGTAGGTGCCGCTGCCGCTCACGCTGCCCATGGTGCTGTTGTTGCTGGTCACACCCACGGCATAGCTGTTGATGGCGAATTGGGCGGTATAGGTTGCATTGGCGGTGACACTCACCAGACGGGGATTCGTGGTGTTGCCGTCGCTCCACTGGACGAAGTGGTATCCTACGTTGGGCAGGGCGGTGATGTTCACCGGCGTGAGGTAGTTGTACGAGCCACTACCGCTGGTGGTGCCGATGGCGGGGTTGCTGCTCTGCACGGTGAGGGTGTAGCTGTTGATGGCGAACTGGGCGGTGTAGGTGGCGTTGTTCAGTACCGTCACGATACGAGGGTTGTCGGTCACAGCATCGCTCCATTGGGTGAAGTGGTAGCCGTAGTTCGCCACTGCCGACAATGTGGCTGTGGTGTTGTAGTTGTAGCTGCCTGCCCCGTAGGCACTGCCCATGGTGGCATCATTGGCGGCGACGGTCAGCGTGTAGCTGTTGGCGGCAAACTGGGCGATGAATGCCGAGTCACGTGTCACCGTCAGGGTACGTGGGTTGTCGGTCACGCCGTCGTTCCACTGCACAAAATGGTAGCCGTAGGCGGGTGTGGCAGTCATGCTCATCTCGTGCAGGTAGGTGTACTGTCCGCCGCCGCTCACGCTGCCCATAGTGGTGCTGTTGCTCGTCGCCACGATGCTGTAGGTGTTCAGGGCGAAGAAGGCGGTGAAGGACGAGTCCTGACTCACCAGGATGGTGCGCGGGTTCTGTGTGTTGCCGTCGTTCCACTGCACGAAGTGGTAGCCGTAGTTGGCGGTGGCGGTGAGGCTCACCAGGTTCTGGTAGTAATAGACCCCGCTGCCGCCCACGTTGCCCATGTCGGGGTTGGCGTTGGCGACGGTAATGGTGCTGACGTTGCTGACGAAGATGGCGGTGAACGAGCTATCACGAATGGCGGCGAGATAGCGGGGGTTCTGTGTGTTGCCGTCGCTCCACCGCAGGAAATGGTAGCCACTGTAAGGTGTGGCTGTGAGGGTGACGGGGGCGTTATAGCCATAGAGACCGGTGCCGCTGACGCTGCCCATGGTCGAGTCGTTGGCATGGACGGTGATATAGCTGTTGTTCACCACGAAGATGGCGGTGAATGTGCTGTCCTGTGTCATGGGGATGCTGCGTGGGTTGGCGGTGATACCGTCGTTCCATTGCAGGAAGTGGTAGCCCGTATGTGCCACGGCATAGATGGTGGCGGTGTGGTTGCTGCAGGTGGTCTGCTGAGTCACCGTAGCGGTACCCATCACCTCGTTGTTGCTACCGACGGTCAGGCGGTAGGGTGGAGCCTCTACGATGTTGGGGAAGTTCTCCCAGTAGTCGGTGATGTAGTAGTTCATTACAGCCCCACAAGGCACGCTGACTGTCACCATGCTGTCCACAGCAGCGAAGGTGTGGGCATGGATGGTAGGCGGTGTACTGCCTTTCATCTCAATCTCCGTGATATTGCCTACCCCGTTATAGGCGTAGTCGCCGATATGGGTAATCGAGGCCGGGAAGGTCAGCTTTCCGTTGATGTCGCCGCAGCCGTCGAACGCCCGCGTACCGATAGTGGCAATGCTATTGGGCATCTCCGGCTTTATCAGACGGATGCACCCGCTGAAAGCACTGTCTCCTATTGAGGTGATGCCCTCCCCTAATGATACATTATTCAACCTAAAGCACCCGCTGAATGCCCCACTGCCCAAGGTCTGCACGCTGTCACCCAATGTCACAGACACTAAGCGGTCACAGTTGGCAAAGGCACTATTGCCGATTGTTCTAGCATTGGTACTGATGGAAAGAATATTGTCGCAGTTGATAAAAGCATTATTTCCAATATTCTGCACACTATCCCCCAGTATCACTCGTGTCAATCTGTTACAATTGGCAAACGCTAATTGACCAATAGTCTTGGCATTAATGGGTGATATTGAGGTAAGGCTGTCGCAGTTGGCAAAAGCACTATTCCCAATAACCTGCAAACTATCACCAAACATCACCTGTGTCAATCTATCACAATCGGCGAAAGCCTGTGTACCAATAACCTTTGCATTAATAATAGATAATGAAGTGAGATTGTCACAATTGGGAAATGCCAAATCACCAATATAGTGAGCATCTGTATTAACAGATGATAAATTAATACAGCCACGAAATGCATTATCACCAATACTATCTCCACCTGAAAAGTCACGAAGACGACTGCAACCACAAAAAACGTTCGAATCAACTATTGTATTATTAGGGATACTTATGGACTTGATATTCGAACATCCACCGAAAGCAGAATTTCCAATCGATAGTACACCACTCCCAATATACAGACTGTCAATACCAGAGCAGCTGTTAAATGCATAATCCTCTATGTTGGTCACACCATTTGGAATTACCACAATACTATCTATACTATTGCATCCCCAAAAACAACCATACGGAATGGTATTCACTGAGTCACCAATAATAAGTTTTGTAAAATACGGTGTTGGAGTGTTATAAAAAGGAAAACTATAGGCATTACTCACCATAAAATTACTTGTACTAAGATTCTTTGCATTATAGTACAGGTATTTTAAATTAGTGCAGCCGTAGAATGCATCTGCTCCAATTGTAATCACCCCACTACCTAAATAAATGCTGTCAATACCCGAGCAATTGGAAAAAGCATGATATCCTATACTAGTCACATTATTGGAGATACATAATCTAGTAATACTTTGGCGCCCGAAAAAGCATGCTGAACAAATAGTGTTTACCGAGTCTCCAATTATAAGTGTGGTAAAGTTAGGTGTATCCGTATTGTAGAAAGGACAATTAAGGTGATTCGTTGACATCAAGCTTGTGTTGAGATTTTTCGCATTGTAGTACAAATATCTAATACCGGAACAACCAGAAAAAGCCAATTGACCCAATGTACTCAGCCCACTGCCTAGATATAGACTATCAATTCCGGAACAACCTGCAAATGCATACTGACCGATAGTATTCACATTGTCTGGAATAGTAAGATTATGGATGCTTGAGCAGTGATAGAATGCATAATCTCCAATTTGCCTTACTTTATAATATACACTATCGTGTAATACCGAATCAGGAATCACCAAATTTCCTCCAGGCATAGAGTAACCATAGTAATAACTATCGGAATAACTATGTCTATAACAAGGATATGTTACTCCTACTGTTGAATCACTTATAATACTATAATACAACGTCTGTCCAGTACTGCATACTGCCGAGAAGTCATAGGCATAGCCTTCAAGAATAGCTGTCGAAAAGAATAAAAGCAACAAATATCTTTTCATATTTAGTATTGTTTATTTGCAAAAACATTAACTTCGCTCACTGAAGGTGATGCAGGAAGTTTATCTAAAACACTTTCGTCAACAATTCCTTTACTCTCAATCATTTTTTTGAAATCAGAATGTAACCAACTATTATCCCATATAGATATATCTTTATCATATAATGTCTGACATAATTTTGAACTGAATACTTTTTTTCGGTCCTCAACAATTGTTAAACGTTGAATCCATATTTGTAAATACTCTGTATTAGGTACAGAATCAAATTTTAGTAATATACGATTGATTATTTCTTTTCTCTTCATTTGGTCAGACTCAATAGTTAGCATCTTTCCAATGATAGCTATTACATGTGGATATGTTTTAGGATTGCGGTATGCAATATCTATTAATATGGCAATAAGCACATCCGTATCGTACTCTTTCAAGACTTTCAATGGATAGATTCGTTCAAGAAATTCTGAGAGGGCACGTATAATGCTTCCTGAATTTGGAAAATCTTCAGATAAACCATGTATGAGTAAAAGATGCTTTTGTAAAGAATGCTGAGAGTTTTTTGCTTTATTCCAATATATCTTATCGGGTTTGATGGCGGACGTAATTATTTTATCAGTAATGAACGTTTTTTGCACATTAAGTTTAAAATTCAAATCGGCAAGCACAGATGAAAGTATTTTTGCTATTCTTGCTGCATCTTCTTGTGTGTGGGTGAATATCCTATAGTCATCACGATAGCGTAGTATCTTATAGTCCCCTATTTGCAAACTTTTACTGCCTTTATTAGCTGTATTGTATTCTTTGATTTTTTCTACAAGTGTTTCATCTGCATAACAAAGAACGATTTCAGCAATGAAATCCATCAATACACTTCCTTGTGGAATGCCATTTGTTTGGTTGTATGTTGACCATCTAAGTATAGTGTCTATCTTATCTCCAAGCAGTTTTCCTCGATTTCCCTTGTCTTTGGAGACTTGTATACCATGTAATGCCCATGAAATAGCGTGAGTGTATAAAGCACCATAGCAGTCTGTAATATCTGTATTTAGCATATACTGATAATCAATTGACATCTTTATTGACTGCTGTTCTATTTCTTTCCACCAATTAATAATTATGTCTTTTCTTTCAACTTCAGATTCTTTCTCGTCAAAAGGAAGGCTATAGCATATTATACTTTTATTTTTCCTTATCTTACGGATTTTACTACAAATTATCTTCCAATTATCATCCTCAGTGATAAGATTTACCAAAACCACATATACAAAAGGATTGATAATCTGCAAAGGACGCCAAGCATATTTCCCATCTTTATTAGAATATAGTTTATAATTTACATCCTTCTGTTTTTCCGGATGAGATATTAGGCTTATTTTCCCTTTTGAAATATTACTACATTTCTCATTTAGTGACCATCCTTTCTTTAATTCATTCGATATTTCATCAAGTATCGGTTGGAAATCGAAATAGACAGGCAAATCTATATCACAATAGTTTTTTGAACGTAAGAAGAAATTTTTTGCTTCCTCGCCGGTCATTTCAATAATGCTTGTCTTGTTCATATATCAATTCTTCATTAATTGCTAATCAATCCTTCTTTCTGGGTCCTTCAATCCTTCTTCAGTCCTTCTTCCGGTCTGCTCTTTTTCTCTTCTGTTCATATCATCATTCATCTGTTCTCATGTTTCCTCTTTCTCTGTGGCGTGGGCGGTGCTGCATCCTTCTCTTCTCTTCATAACCATATAGGGTTTTGCCACCTCAAATCTATCATCGGACATTGAAAAAAGTTGATTGTTGAAAGTTGAATGTGTTAATTTGTTAATGTGTCAATGCGTTAGTCGATTTAAGAATTAACGCATTCAATTTTTTCCGCTTTCCTCAAAGTAGTAGTGTCATATAGTATGTAATGCGTTGTATATCTTTCTTTTCATATACCCCAATAACACAAAACGAGATTTTTTATTGTACGAAAACTACACAAATCGAGATTTTTCATCTTCATATTCCTACACAAATCGAGATTTTTCCGCCCTTCTGTGTCTACTTTTCATGGTGCAACATATCATAGTATTCATTGGTTTGTTTGCTATAAAATTACTTTAAAAGGTAATAATCTAAAAAAAAGTTGTATATTTGCATTTGAATTATAAACAATATATAGGATGACAAGAGCTTACATAGAAGAGGTTCAAAAGACTGATATTGCGGGTCTTTTTACTATTTGCTTTGAAGGTGATGATGCAACCGAATTTCAGAAATTCATTGAGAAATTCAAGGAAGACGCCACTCGAAAAGAGGAATTGTCGGTGATACTGACAGCTATAAATCGTATGCTTAACGCTAGCGGATTCCTCGAAAGATATTTTCGTCCCGAAGGCAAAATGGGTGACCACGTTGTTGCTCTGCCAGTAGAGAGAACCAAGATGCGATTGTATTGCTTGCGTATGTCCGACAGTGTTCTTATTGTTGGCAATGGCGGAATAAAAAGAACCAAGACATATGAGGAGGACGAGAGCCTTAACGGGTATGTCATAACCTTGCAAAAACTTGACAAACTTCTTAATCATGCTATAAAAAGTGGTAAGGTGATTATTGAAGAAACCATGATATCAGGTATAGACAAAACAGAATTTGACCTATGAGCAAGACAACTGATCTTTTCAACGAATGTGTCGCGTCTACTCCACAGGACGTTAAACAGCGTGTCGATTGGTCTTTCCAAATTGCCGACAAGATTGACCATATACTTAAAGAACGTGGCATGACACAGAAAGACTTTGCCAAACAGATTGGCCGTTCAGAGGCAGAGGTGAGCCGTTGGGTTGGCGGTACGCATAACTTCACTTTGGCAACCCTCGCAAAAATATCGACAGTACTGGAAATACCATTGATAAGTGTCGCAGTATAATTTTGGTTATCCATTCCTCTGATATGTTGACATGCTAATATGTTGGTTCCTTCGCAACCGTCGCTTTCTCGCCTCGGCATAGTGCAAACACTGCGTGATTTGCCCTCTGCACTCGGCTTATCGAAAACGTTGGTTTCTTCGCAACCGTCGTTTTCTCGCCTCGGCATAGTGCAAACACTGCGTGATTTGCCCTCTGCACTCGGCTTATCGAAAACGATGATAGGGTTTTGCCACCTCAAATATATCATCGGCCACTGAAAAAAGTTGATAGTTGAAAATTGAATGTGTTAATGCATTAATGTGTTAATGCGTTAGTCGATTTAGGAATTAACGCATTCAATTTTTTCCGCTTTCCTCAAAGTAGTGGTGCCATATAGTATGTAATGTGTTGTATATCTTTCTTTTCATAATGTAATTGCACCAAATTAGTTTTTGCAAATATACGGATTTTACACCAAATACAACTTTTGGGCAGTGTCTTTTTTTTACCAAATATGGGTTTTGTTCCATTCTTCTTGTGCCACTTTTCTTGGTGCAACACAACACAGTGATACGTGCGATACGTGGAGATGTTACACAAAATCTGACGAATTGGCAGAGGTCACTCTATTACGTTAGGCTCCTTTCTTTATGATATTCTCCATATTTCCCACCATATAGAATGGTAGGCTGAATAGTCTGAAACGTTTGCCACCAATAATAGTGGCGAGGTCGTCTTCACGATATTCGCCCGACCACACCCTTACCGCTATATCCACACTGCTGTTGTCGATAAAGGAATGCAGCGAGCGTAGATGCGAATCAGCACCCGACTTTACCTCTATAGGTATGACCTTGCCATCCATCTGCCACACAAAATCCACTTCGGCACTGTTGCCACCCTTTCCCCGTCTCCAAAAGGCTCGTCGTTGGCTTATGCGGTCGTTCAACGTAAGGAGTTCCTGTGCCACTATATGCTCCGCTACCCGACCACGCCAAGTGTCCATCAGGTCGTGTGCATGTATTATTTCACCACGGATGTCGGCAGCATGGTTCACCAATCCAGTATCAAGCCATATTAGTTTCGGTTGTCGTCTCATTTCAGTCATGATGGGGGCATCGGTATGTGTGGTTGGATATACCAGCTCCAACAGCATGGCCTTTTGCAACAGGTGGAAAGCCTCGCCGACCTCTTTTGCCTTGTAGTTGGATCCGGCAAATCCCGTCAGGGTCACAGTCTTACCAGCCATTAACCATCCATGTTCAAGGATGAATCGTACTGTGTCGGACAGTTTGTTGTTACGTACATATTTTTCTACGTCGTCGCGGTAGGCCTGAAGCAAGGTCTCGTAGATGTCGTCTATCGCCATGAGGTCCCGTGTGTCGGCATATCGTTGCACCACTTCGGGCATGCCGCCCACCACCATATATTGGCTGAATAGAGACATCAGCCGACTATGCAACACCCGGCTGCCCACAGTGTCATACATTATTTCTATAAGATTATCCTGCCCCAAGGCTCCCACAAATTCGGCAAAAGAACATGGCCTTACCGGCAGATACTGCACACGCCCCACTGGGAAAGATGTGTTTAGGTCTACTACATTCTCTAACAGAGAGCCCGCTGCTACAACATACAGCTCTGGATGCTCCTCATAGAAATAGCGTAGCATGGCAACGGCTTTGGGCGAATTCTGTATCTCATCGATGAATAGCAACGTATCGCCGTCTCGGCGTACCATGCCATTTCGGGCAAACAGAAGACCGATACGGTCGTCAAGAGGCATCTCGGTCTCGAACACTCGTTGTGTCTCAGGACTCTCTAAATTCACATAAAGATAGTTCTCATACGTCTGCCCGAATTCGTTTACCAAAGTTGTCTTTCCTACCTGACGTGCCCCACGTAGAATGAGCGGCTTACGGTTTTTGCTCTTACGCCATTCGTTCAAGCTATTGATTATGATTCTTTTAAACATTGATATTTGTGTTTTTATCTTCTGCAAATATACGAAAAATAATCTATTCGGTAAGATACTTTATTAAAAAATAGACTCATTCGGTAAGATACTTCGTTAAATAAACAGACAATTCGGTAAGATACTTTGTGCAACACTTATTAATTCGTAAATTCGTGAGTCTTTGATGCATCAAGTACTAACACATTAACGCATTAACGCATTCAATTGTTTGTTGTAAAACTTCTTTCCTCGCCGTACACCGTGCCGGTGGCGTTGGTGGCGTAGGCTCGGTAGTGGTATGTGGTGCTGGGGGTGAGGGCGGTGAGGTGGCTGACGAAGGTTCCTGTGCCGCTGCCGTCGGTGGTATGCGGGCTGGCAGTGGTGGGATTTGGGGTGGTGCTGTAGCAGACTCCACGCTGGATGACGGTATAGCCGCCGTCGGCAGTGACATCGCCACCACATACTGCGCTGGTGGCTGTGACAGCGGTGGCGGATGAAGTGACAACCGTCGGGAGCCCGCTGGGCGTGGTGACGGTGAGCTGATTGCCATAGACGGTGCCGTTGGCATTGGTGGCGTAGGCACGCAGATAGTAGGTGGATGATGGCTGCAAGCCTGAGAGGGTGCTGACAAAGGTGCCTGTGCCACTACCGTCGACGGTGTGGAGATTGCTCACCGTAGGCTCGGGCGACATGCTCCAGCATACGCCACGGGCGGTGACAGTGAAACCGCCATCAGCGGTTACGGTGCCACCACATTGCGCTGTGCCACCACCAAGGAGCGTGACCTCGGCAGCAGTGAGCACAGTGGGCAGGCCGCTGAGGGTGGTGAAGGAGTGCTGTAGGCCATAGGCGGTGCCGACACCGTTGGTGGCGTAGGCCCGCACATAATAAAGGGTGCCGGGCTGTAGGCTGGTGGCGGTGGCGGAGAAGTTGCCCAAGGTGCCGCCTACAGAGACTGTGCCGTCGGCAAGGGTGGGATACTGCAATGTGCTGTAGACAAAGCCTCGGCTTATGATGGCGGAGCGGTTGTCGTCCGTGACACTGCCCGAGAAGGTGGCTGTGGTGGCTCCTATGGCATTGGCTGGCACAGAGTCGGTATGCACCTCGGGCAGGCCGGGGCCATCGACATAGAGCACGCCGAGGTCGTATTCCATACGGCCAAAGCCGTGGTCGGGCACATCGGCGGTGCAGCCGATATAGAGCGAGTCGGCACTGACCACCACTTGGCAGCCACGCGACTGCCGCTCGGCAGTGAGCGGGAGGCGGAACGAGCCATCGGCGGCGGTGGTGGTTGTTGAGAGGGTGGCGTCGTTACAGACCAACTGCACCGTCAGCCCGCCAACAGGCTGCTGTGAGGCACGCTCCAGCACAAGGCCTTTCACCGTGCCCTCGGTGTAGATGCCTTCCTGCTCGAGGTCGCGGACACAAGAGGAGAGGAGTAATGCAATCAGAGTGATAATTAAGTATAGAGAATTGAGCGTTATTCTTCGCATAAAATCAGAAGTTTAAGGTAAGGGAAAGTGAGGGCATAGGGCCACTATGCGTGGGGATGGCTGAAGGGGCGAGGGTGAGACCTGTAGAACGGCGGGGCTGCATGGAATAGGCACGGTAGAGGTTGAAGAGGTATAGCACTGCCGCGCCACCCCAAGCAATGTAGGAGGCGGTGCGGAAAGTGTTGTAGCGGTTTTGCGCCGCATTCCAGTCGTCGTAAGAGGTGGAGGCGCCCAGCAGCATCTCTAACTGCTGCTGTGCCATATAATAGCTGTAAGCACCCCCACCCACAAAGAGCAGTTGGCCGGTGAGGGTGAGCCAACCCTCGGCATGATAGCCCTTGCCCATCTGCCCCAACCCCGGCACCACGAGGCTCTTGGCCAAGGATGTCCAGTTGTTCACCTCGCCATAGCGGGGCAGGGCCTCCCATTGGGGTTGGACGTTGCCGCTGGCCGCCACCTGGCAGAGCAGCCAGACACGGTAGGTGCCGTCGCGCAGCTGTTCGTCGTATTGGTCCACCTTGTTGATGGGGACATTATACTGGCTACTGAGGGTCTGGTAGTCGCTGCCACCGGCAAGGGCCTTGTCGACAGTCTGGGCGTCGAAGGGGCGGCCCAGACGGTTGGCGGTGTTCTGCATGACGCGGAGGAGGGCCTGGTTGTGCGCCTCGGTGAGGGTAGACCCTTCGCCTGCCTCGCGTACATAGAGGTAGGTGCTGTTGCCCGGACGGGGCAGTTCGTTCATCCAAGGCGGTAGCCGCTTGGCACCCCAAGCGGCTACATTTGCCAAAATCAATAAGATGAAAAATAAGGGATGTTTCATGAGGGAATCATTTAGTGAGGCAGAAGGAATCTCAATTCCCGTTGTATTGTTTCAGATACTCTTCGGCCCACTTGCGGAACTGGTCGCGATGGAACATACCCTCCAGCTTCTGGTCGCCACTGAGGGCTGTGGCCATATTCTCGGCCATTTCCTTCTTGGAGATGCGGATGGCGATGTGGCTTTGGTAGGTGCCGTTGGGTGTCTGGTACATCTTCTCGCACACCTGCTCGGCATCGTTGAGGAGACGCTCGATAACGTTCACCACCTCGCGCTCGGCGATACGCTGCACGTCGTCCATCTGTGCACCACCCGCCTGGGTGCGCACATAGTCGGAGGCAAGACCACGAGCCAGACCGCCCAGTTTGGCATTGATCATACTCTTGGCTGCGTTGAGGGCTGCCAGGCGGGCATTCTGCATGTTTACATTCTCGCCTACACCCATGCCGCCAAAATAGTCTTGGCTGTCCTGTCCATACATGGCGCAGGGGAGTTCCACTTCGCGGTTGCCCAGCTGTTCCTGGGTGACGACATTTTTGTTGCTGCGGCAGGCTCCGAAGAGCATCACGGCTGCCATAGTCAGATAGATAATTGTACGTTTCATAGTGTTTATAAAGATTAATGTTTAATTAATTCAGGGATTTGACAATAGGTATTATAGGGCAATCACGTTGGCCTTCTTATGGCGGTATTTGCGGCTGAGGTCGCCCACTGAGGCACCAATGTAGGTAGGGTCGCAGACGGTGAAGCGTTTGCCCTGGATATCGAGGTGGTGGCCTTTGGCTTTAGAGCCAGGTATATTGACTGCTGTGGCGACGTGGTCGTCATACTCAAGCAGCACCACCTCGTAGCCGAGCAAATTCTTGACGATGCGGGCGAAGAGGATGGCACGGTCCTCGCAATCGTTGGCAGGATAGTAGAAGTTTTCTTCGCAGAAAAAGTTCTTCTCCCGACCGAATTGCCTGCTGTCGGTTTGATAGGCGAAGCCTTGTTGCATGAATAAAAGCAGGGTGTTCAGTGCGGTGGCCTCATTCTGACCTTTCACTAGGGGGCGTAGCTGGCGTTCGATGGCGGCGGCGAAAGCCTCTTCCATGGCGGCTGTGGCATAGATGGCAAGCTCGGTGGGAGGATATCCGGCATAGAAATCCATGAGGGGTTGATTGACGTGAAACTCGACAGTGTGGCTGCCCAGCGTGGTTTTGTAAGCTGTGGCAGACAAGGCACCACCCAGGCGGGGAGAGTAGGAGAGATGCAAATCGACAGGGCGGTCGGCATGAGCCATCTGGCGGTCGTAGGTATAGATGCGCCCCTTGTGTGGCAGATTGCCGAAGAGATAATAGCGAAGATTGTCGATCTCTACGTAAGGGGTCTCGTAGACATGGTTGGCGGTATGGACGAGCATGACAAGGTGGTCGCCCATGCGGCCGACACGGGCATTGTAGTGCAGGGCATCCAGCAGAAAGACGGAGAGCACCGCCTGCTCATTAGGACGGTCGGGGAGGACGGTGGTGGCGAGATGGCGTATGAGGTCGAAAAAGCCCCAATCGTTGAGGTAGAGGTTGCGACGCTGTTGGTCGAGCGAGGCAACACATTGGTCGGCATGGCATTCAAGAAGTTTTTTCCAATAGTGAGCCACCTGGCGTTCGCGGATGTTGGAGAGCTTGATGTCGGCCACCTTGTCGGGGAAAGCAATGTTGAGCATTCGCCCATAAAAGGTTACGGAATAGTTTTGCAATGGGGTGGCGACGCTGGTGGCTGGAAGGGTGAAATCCTGACTCTCGGCTTCCTGCAGGGTGTTCAAATCGCCATATTGTATGAGCTGGTCGATTTTGAGGGTGTCGTCGTTAATCAAAGTGTCGAGCTGGGGCTGGATGACAGGTTTGCTGTCGACGGGGAATAGTTCCCCTTGGAAGAGTTGGTACTCGGTCCAGAGATGTTCGAGATAGCGCACAAACTCGTCATGGATAGAGTCGGCAAAGCGCGACATCTCCATCTGCTTCTGCTGGCGGTAGCTGTCGGGCACCACCTGTGCATGGGCTGAATTGAGAATTGAGAATGGAGCGTTGAGAATTAAACCCACGCAAACAAACAATATGCCATGTAGTTTCTTCTTCATAAGCGGTCCTCCATGCCCGTGGGGGTGATACTATCAATCTCGGCGTATGAGGGTGCTGATTCAACGGCGATGCCGCTTGTAGACATATTGCCATGCCATAGGCTAAAACCTATGCCAATAATCAGAGCCACAGAGGCTGCGGCAGAGATGGCCGGCCAAAGGGGGCGGAGACGTTTCTTGGGTTTGTGTGGAGCGAACTGCTCGACAGCAGCCGTCATGGCCAGCAGGTCGTCGACACGTTCATCTTGTTCAGACAGATAGGCCAGCACTGCCTCCATCTCCTGTGGGGTGGCTGTACCGTTGAGATAGCGGGCTATCGTCTCGTCGGACACATTAGTTTGCATAATCCTTCAAATGTTTTTGAATCAATCGGGCCAGCGCACGACGCTTGATGTTATAGAGATTGTCAACCGTAACCTGGAAGCGGTCGGCCACCCTCTGCGGCTCCTCGTCGTGGAGCAGTAGGGCGGTCAGTATCTCGCGGTCGCGCTGAGGTTCCAGTTTGGCCAATCCCCGTTGTATGTCCATCATGATATGGTTCATCTGAGTCGTACCTGAGTTAAACAATTCTTGGTCTTCTAAATTGGTAATAGGGATTTGGCGGCGGGAATCTATCATGCGAGCAGAAAAATCCTTGAAGAACCGATAAGAAACCACTGAGAGCCAACGGTCGAAAGGAAGAGAAGAATCGTAGCGGCGCAGCCGTGCCCAATCACCGTCACTGAGGTAGAGGTACAGCTCCTGCACCAAATCGTCCACCGGGACATTGGGGGCGGCCTTCATGGCATTGAAGCGCAGGAGACGGCGGAAACGGTCGTAGAGCAAGCACGCTAAGGCTCGCTCATCGTTAGCCATGAGGTCGGCCACTAACTGCTGGTCAGAGATGTAGTGATATTTGGCAAGGAGCTTCATCGGGCATGGAGTATGCAAATAAAATAGCGTGGAACGTAACTCTGTCAGGTATCCAGGGTTTCCACGCCCTCCAAGTCTAACAAGTCATTCCACGCCGATGCACGGCGTTTCGTCGACCTATTCTTGACTTGGTGCTCCTTAAAGAGCAAGTGTGGAAATTTGGATACCAAGAATAGCACGAATCGCTATTGTATGTGTTTATTTACCTATTCTATCGTTTTTTACATATCAAATACTATTTTAAATAACAAGTGCAAATATACACTTTTTTTTCGGAACGGACAGTAGAAGATGTGCTGATATGTTTTTTTAGAGGATAGGCATAACCCTATCGTTATTGTAATTGTCATCATGTGCCACTTTTTTTTCTCAGAAGTGGCACCCTAATTTTTGCCCTTTGTGGGTATAATTATATTTATATTAGGCGGACGAAAACGGACACCCATCGATCCTTCGAAGTGCCTTCTTCGTGCCTTCGCTTCCAGAGGCGAAGGGAGGATGGATGCTGGGTGGAGGGAAGGTGTAGAGAGAGGTAATACTAATACATAAACAATAATGACCGATTTGGGTTAAAAAAGCAAGTTTAGGCAGAATTAAATGTAATAAAATAGATTTTTTTTGTATCTTTGCAGTCGTTTAATGTGCTTAATTATGCATAAGCACTTGGCTGAGAATAATTAATATTCAATCAAATGAAAGATATATTTGAACGTATTAAAGAATCGACTGGCGGTCCGTTGGGCCAGTATCAGAAGTATGCCGACGGTTATTTCTATTTTCCTAAGCTGGAAGGCGAGCTGGGACCCGAGATGATGTTCAACGGCAAGAAGGTGCTGAACTGGAGCCTGAACAACTACTTGGGCCTGGCCAACAATCCCGAGGTGCGCGCCGCCGACGAAGAGGGTGCACGCCGCTGGGGTCTGGCATACCCGATGGGCGCCCGTATGTTGAGTGGCAACACCTCGCTGCACGAGGAGGTGGAGGCCATGCTGTGTGAATACACCCACAAGAAATACGGCTACCTGCTCAATTTCGGCTACCAAGGGCAGATTAGTATTCTCGACACTGTGGTAACACTGCGCGATGTCATCGTATACGACAGTGAGGCCCATGCCTGCCTGATTGACGGCTTCCGCGTGACGGGTGCCAAGCGTTTCAAATATCAGCACAACGATATCGAGAGCCTGCGCAAGCAGCTGAAACAGGCCACCGCAGTGGCCGAGAAGCAGGGCGGCGGCATATTGGTTGCCACCGAGGGCGTGTATGGCATGGAGGGCGACCTGGGCGCGCTGGATAAGATAGCCGCTCTGAAGAAGGAGTTCAATTTCCGCCTGCTTATCGACGACGCTCACGGCATGGGCGTGATGGGCCCCGAGGGACGTGGCACGCACACACACTTCCACTGCGAGGACGACATAGACCTCTATTTCTGCGCCTTTGCCAAGACGATGGCCATTATCGGCGGCTTCATAGGCTGCAACGACCCCGACATCATCACCTACCTCCGCATGAACATGCGCAGCCAGATTTATGCCAAGAGCCTGCCCATGCCCATCGTGTACGGTGTGAAACGCCGTCTGGAAATCATCAACCAGCATCCCGAGTACCGTGAGAAGCTGTGGGAGGTGGCCAACCACCTGCAGCACTCGCTCCAGGCCGAGGGATTCAACACGGGTGTCACCGAGTCGCCCATCACCCCGGTGTTCTTCCCGGGCGATGTGAACCAGGGCACCAACGTGGTGGTAGACCTGCGCGAAAACTATGGCATCTTCTGCTCCATAGTGGTCTATCCCGTGGTGCCGAAGGGTCAGATTATGCTCCGCATTATCCCCACAGCAGTGCACACTATGGAGATGGCCAACCGCACCATCGAGGTGTTCAAGGAGGTCAAGAAAAAACTGGACGCCGGCGAGTACAACAAGCCGATGCCCGTGATGCGAATCAAGAAATGAAATATCAGTTAAGATGTAAGAAATGTGGCAAAGTCATCAACGACTTTGCCACATGGTTTCAGCAAGACCAGAAGTGCGAGTGTGGCTCGGACTATGCCGAAGTGGAATACTTGGAGCTGCCCCCATTCCCGCCCCAAGGACAGGCAACAGACAGCTTTCAGGACTATTATTTCGACTTCCTGCCGCTGACGCATAGAGAGAATGTGGTGAGCTTTGGCGAGGGCATGGTGGCCATTGAACGGTGGCAACACCTTGAGGCTGCGGCCAAGGCAATGGGCATAGACTGCGAGGTGTATGTATGTCGCAACGACCAAAACCGTGGCAGCGGCACTTTCAAGGACATCAGTGCCGCAATGGCGGCATCGGTGTTGAAGGAACAGGGAGTGAAAGAATACTGCTTGGCCTCGACCGGCAATGCGGGCACGGCCTTTGCCACCTATCTGGCCAAGGCGGGCATTGCGTTCACCCAGTTTGCCCCTTCGTTTATTGATGCCGACTCGGTTGAAACCATCCGACGGGTGGGGCAGAAGGTGGTAGTCTCCACAGGCGGCTATGGCGATGCCAAGGCCGAGGCGGCCGGCTTCCACAAGAACCATCATGTGCTAATCAGCGGTGGCAATACCGACCCGTTGCGCATTGAGTCGAAGCGTACCTTGGTGTTTGAATGCCTAAGGCAGATGGGGTGCCTGCCCACAGTGTATATGCAGGCCGTGGCGGGCGGCACCAGCCCGCTAGCCTTTGAGAAGGGTTTCCGCGACCTGTGTGAGATGATGCCCGGCGGGGACTATCAGCTACCCCGCATGATGCTGGTGCAGCAGGACGAGTGCGACCCCATGGTTACAGCCTGGGAAAAAGCCACCGCGGCGGGCTTCCCCGAAGGGTGGGAACAACAGTATGAGGCCAAGAAAGATATGCACACACGGATAGGCATCCTCACGGCTGCCAATCCGGGCAACTATCCATTGGTGGCGCCGTTGGTGAAACGTACTGAAGGCACCTTCATTCGTGTCAAGGAGTCGGAGCTGCCCCAATATGGACGGACAATGCTGAAGGAGCAGAACGTGCTGCTGGGACCTGCATCGATGGTATGCTATGCCGGATACTACGAGGCATTGCGCCAAGGGCACATACACAATGGCGACAAAGTGTTACTGAACACTGGCGAAGGCTGCGACCGCTCAAAATGGTTCAATGAAGAAGTGAGAGGTAAGGATTAAGTGCCAGTGAGTTGAGTCGCGACCCCAAAAAAAACGATAAGTCATGCTTTTTAACAACAAGATAGTTTGGATTACGGGAGCCTCGTCGGGCATTGGCGAGGCTACCGCTTACCGTTTTGCACAGGAGGGAGCCGTTCTTTTGCTCACCGCCTTGGAGGACGACCTTCTGGAGCGGGTGGCAAAGCGATGTAAGGAAATAGGCGCTCCAGATGCGAAGGCACTTCCGTTCGACATTTCACAAATCGACCAACTCGACGGCCTGGCCGAAAAGGCTTGGAACTGTTTCGGCCGCATCGATATCTTCTACAACAATGCCGGCATAAGCCAGCGGGGCACAGTGGTGGAGACCGAGATGCATGTGTTTCGTAAGGTGATGGACATCGACTTCTATGCCCCCGTGGTGCTGACCAAGAACATACTGCCACGCATGATAGGGCAGGGGGGAGGCCAACTGGTCGTCACCACCAGCATTGCAGGCTGTTTCGGCTTCCCGATGCGCTGTGCCTATTCTTCGGCCAAGCATGCGTTGTATGGTTTTTTCGAGACCATACAGGCTGAGAACTATAACGACAACATTCGCGTCACCATAGTCTGTCCCGGACGTGTGCAGACCAACATCTCACTCCATGCCCTGGAGAAGGATGGCCGTCAGCATGGCAAGATGGATGCCGGACAGGCGGGCGGGGTAACACCCCAACAAGCGGCCGACAAAATAGTTCGCGCCGTCTACAAAAAACGGCGCGAAGTGCTAGTAGGTAAAAAGGAACTGTTGATGGCCTACATCAAGCGTTTCTTCCCTGGCTTATGTGCCCGGTTGGCACGCAAGGTCAAAGCGATGTAAGAATCTCACAGGCGGCTGCGCGACCATCGTTGATGGCATCGGTGAGGGTCATAGGACGCTTGCATGAGCCTGCCACAAAGAGGCCGCGGCCCTGTGTGCGGCAGT
This sequence comes from Bacteroidales bacterium, assembly GCA_017428115.1. Classification (GTDB taxonomy): domain Bacteria; phylum Bacteroidota; class Bacteroidia; order Bacteroidales; family P3; genus Colimorpha. The sequence continues at coordinate 20,133 of JAFRRK010000083.1, forward strand.
CGTTGAGGTGAGGGTCGAGCGATTGGGCAAAGCCGTATTCGCCACAAATGTGGCACATCTCCGACAGCTGTCGAGTGCCTTTAGATGCCTCCATACCCACCATCAGCACCAACAAGTCGCTGGTCATCTTCAAGGGACGTCCCAAGAGGGTGTCTTCAGCCTTTATCTGCACACGGTCGTCGAAAGTGCCGCCAGCCTCAGATATTCTGCCTCTAACAAAAGTCACCCCATAATCCTGCTGGGCGGTGCGGTACATCTCCTCAAAATGCTGTCCCCACATACGGAGATCCATGTAGAAGACATACGTCTCACATTCGGGCAGAAGTTTCTTTACCTCAATAGCTTGTTTCACAGCCGTCACACAGCAAAGCTTGGAGCAGTAGTGATTGCCCGACTTCTCGTCGCGCGAGCCTACACATTGGAGGAAAACCACCCTCTTAGGGTTCTCGCCCACGCTGTTGACAATTTTCTTCTCGCGTATCATCTTTTCCATCTCCAACGAAGTGTGAACCCCGGCATAGATACCGTAGCCCAACTCCTCCTTGCGATGAGCGTCGAAGGGGGTGTAGCCCGTGGCCAGCAGCACCACATCGTATAGCTCTTCATTTACCTTCCAAACAGGAGTTCCAGTAAGATTCTCCTCCTGGAAGCCGGCAATAAAAGAGGGCATCAGCTGGGTGACCTCGGTATTGCAGCGCAAAGTGATGTTGGGGTTGTCCAGTTTGGCCCGCAATGCCGCCGCCACCTCGTCGGCATCGGCAAAATTGGGGAATAGAAAAGCCTTGTCGGTTATGTTGCACAAGGGTTGCTGACCTTTCTCAAACAGGGTGACGGGACAATTATTAGCAGCCAGCACGGCGGCAGCCTCAATGCCCGCAGGACCGGCACCCAGTATGGCTATTTTCTTCATGATCTTTATTTATTATTATTGTCGGACTGGTCAAACCAGTGTCGGACTAGTACGACGCTGTGATTAAACTTTTAAGTATTCGGGTTTTTCGGGCGAGGGATGCCTACGGCCGCTGATGCCTATATATTTTTCTGATGGATTGTACGGTATGCCAATCTTGTCCATCAACCGCTCGCATTGCACTTGGTGCAGTTGCAGACCCAACGACCAAGGGTCGTAGCCCAACAGCAGGCCAGTGAGCTCTTCATAGGTGAGGACGGGTATGCCGTAGCCCTCTTTATCATAAGTCTTATGTTCCATCTCGGCAATGGTATACTGCCACTTATCGAGAAACATGTTGCATCCCGGACAATTGGTGAGGATGAAGTCGGGCTCGTACGACTCCATAGATTCAAACTTCTTCTGCGTGTTGGCAATGCTGTAGCCACGGTTCTCCTGCACCAAATACTGGCGAAAGCCGAAACCGCAACAATGACGGCGCTCGGGGTAGTCAATCACTTCACCTCCCCACGCCTCAATCATACCCGCCAGCACATAAGGAAACTCGGCGTTGCCGATACCGTTTTGGGTGAATATCTTGGCATAATGGCATCCAATATGCTCTACCACTCGCAGGGGTTGACCGGTGAAGCGGTTCACCAGCTGGTATTTCATCTTGGGTTTGAGCTCGTGGCGGAACTTGTAGATGATGTCGCTAGGGTGTGCCACATTCTCCGGCACCTCAAATTCGCGCTTGCATGCATCCCAAAGATATTGGCGTGCCTTCTCTTTTAGCTCGGGGTGCTCCTCCCATTTGGCCATCACCTCGGTAAACACGCCGAAACTGGTGACACACGAAGGGACATAGTTCTTATAGCCGCACTCGGTCATCAGGGCAAACAGTCTGGCCACCACAGTCATTGTAGTGTCGAAAGGAACTACGTCGGAGTGATACCCGATGCCGGTGCAGGTGTGCTGGTGGGGATTGTCCAAGATGTCCTTGCCCAGCTCCTCGCGTAATATTTTTAGGAATGCTGTTTCCGACCCAGGAAAGAAAGTCTGCCTGATGCAGCTCCTCTCATAGAAATAATGGTCGTCGGCTATTGCTTTTTGATATCCGTTCCAGAAACGCTTCATAGATAATAGAAAAAACTAACTATAAACAATAAACTATCAACTATCAACTAAATTACATGCCACAATCTCGGCGATGTCGCTCACTGGGATGTCGCTGCCACGAGTCATAGCCTTCTTACACATGGGGCAGGCGGTGGCTATCATGTCGGGATTGGGTGCCAGCAGATTGCGCAGGGCGGCATCGCGAATAAGCTTCTGTTGCTCGCTGTCGATGTGGATATTGCCTAGATTATAGCCGCAGCACAAACTCTTCTCTCTCTCCTCTTCAGTCGCCACCAGGTTGGCAGCGGAGGCAACCACATGGCGCGGCTCGTCATACACACCACAGCCACGGCCCAATTCGCATGGGTCGTGATATGTGACCCTTTGGCCGCCATTCTTCACCTTGATTCTTCCCTCGTTAATCAACATGTCAATATATTGGGAATGGTGTATCACAGGGATATTCAGCTTATAGTCCTTCACGAATGTTTGGTAGCATATCGGACACGAGGTCACCAACATAGTGGCATTCGACTTCTTTATCACCCTTTTGTTCAAGTCGCGCAATGCCTCAGCCTGTCGTACCATGCCCTGCTGCATCAGCGGACGGCCACAACACATGGTGCCCTCCTTGTCCATAAACCAATAACTCTGCCCGGCGGCCATGAAAATCTTCTCCATGGCCTCGGTGATGCCGGGCGTCAGGTGCGACATGCAGCCGCCGAAATAGGCCACGCGTCCCACCGCGTTGAAATGGTGCACCGACTTGAGATATTGGTAGCCGTCGGGGTGGTCGATACTGCTCACCTGCTCGTTGCGCACCTGCCGGCGTATAGGCTCCAAGTCGATACCCACCGGACACTCTGTCGAGCACCTCCCACACACCATGCACATGTTGGCGATGTCGTTAGCTTTATTTAGCACATCCTTGTTGCGGATAGCCTGCAACAAGTATACCCCCTGTATGTCGGTCACCCCCAACTCCCTATTGATAGGGCATCCGTCGATGCAGATGCCGCAGCGCGAGCAGGCACTCAGCTCAAACAGCGTGTAGCCATTCTTCTTGTCGCTGTCGCGCAGTCCGAGCTGGCGGAAGTAGATTAAGAAAACTTCGGTGAAGATGTGCATATAACGGGTGAAGGGCATCAGGGTGAAAAAAACGCCCAACGCCAGCGAATAGAGCAGCCATAGGTTATACTCCAATATGCCGTTATCAAGCCCTATGCTCTCCATCACACTGCCCAACCCTGCCACAAGGAATCCTCCATTATGGTATATCGCAGAGGTGGCACCCTCAGCCAGCAGACGCAATGGAAAGATACACCACAAGGCAAATTTAGCCACGCGGTCGGTCACATTGTGGCGGGTGGTACGTTTCATGCCTAGGGGTTTGGACCATAGCTTCTTCAATATGGCTAGCGACAATCCCGAAAACACATACAGCAGCAACACATCCATAACTGTGGCAATTGTGTCCATGGCATGAGTGTGTGCCATGTCGGGAGTGCGGGGTTCAAAGTAGTTGAAAAAGATGGCCATATACAGGTGATGCCCGCCGGGGAATGCCACAGCGGCCTGCACCGCGCCCACCGCTATAAGCAGAAACCACCCGAAGGCCAGGCTTCGGTGCATATAGCCCAGCAGGACGTTGTGTTTCGTTATGCGCCAGTGCAGCAGGCATTCGCGTATCATCTCCCAAATGGCGGGGACAAACTTCCACGAGAGGATATTCTTCCTCACCAGCATCTGCTGCCTGCGGTCAAAGCCTTTAATCCAATTATAATACTTTATTACCGATATTACCAGCAGTGCCAGCACCCCAAGACAGAACGGTATGACGAAAATATCGAACATCGCAACTTCTTTTTATTTATTGTTCAACAGCATTCTCATTTCAACTATCAGTCCACGGGTGTTCACTCCGCGAGGGCACACCAACGAGCATTTGCCACACAGCATACACTTATTCAAGTCTGCCTCGGGCAGCAACTCCGTCGACAGTTTGTCATATTGTCGGCGACTAAAGAGGAAATGGGTTTTGCGGATATTAAAGTCAGTAAACTGCCCCGCCGAGCAGGTGGCAGTGCATCCCCCACAGCCTATACAATAGCGATAAGAGGGCACCGTCGCTACCAACTCATCATACAACCTTCTGTCGCCATTGTCCAAGTCTATCGACCTCGGAGTTGATATCTTAAAGCCAAATTTATTCATTTTCTACAGCCTTTTTCAAATCCATGCCGCCTGTAACTTCAAAAATCTTTCTTACCTCATCCAGATCCTCCTTCGGTATGTCGCGCAGAGCCCCGGCTCCATCGCCGTGGTAGTTTGCCCCCAGCTTAGGTGCAATGTCGGCTATATGCTCATGATACCATCTCCATATAGGGCCCTGCTCAGGATGATAGTCGGGGTCCACACGGTCAGGGTAAACGCAGTAGCCTATCTCCAGTATGTTCCTTTGCACAGAGTCCATCAGCTGCAACTGCTGGCGACCCTTCTCGCTGTGGCGGAAGAAGCCCATCTCTTGCGACACCTTGCGCAACACACTGATCAGCTCGCCTGGCACATTGCCCCGTGGGCAACGGGGTTTGCACGACATGCACTGTCCGCAATACCATATAGTGTCGCTCTTCAGCAGTCGCTCTATCTCCTCTTCGTCGCCCCGTTGCACCACGTCGCAGATGCGGCGGGGGTCATAGTCATAGAACTCCGCAGCCGGGCAAACGGCAGTACACACTCCGCAGTTCATGCACGCCCTCAGCGACTCCTCAAAGCGCACATCCTCTTTTAAATGCTCAATCAAATTCATCTTTTTGAAGTAAGAATTATGAACTAAGAACTAAGAATTAAGTATCAATAAATATTATGGCTCACTCCCTACTTGTTGATTCCTAACTCTTACCGCTCACTTTACTCAGACCCATCAGACGGAAGAAGAACTTAGGGAAAGCCTTCTCACGGTCGCGTTTCAACATATTGATAGCGATGTGGGGATGCTTGAGGATGGTAAGCTTGTGCGCTTCCACCAGCTCTATCAGCGTGCCGTCGGCATCCTCAATATAAGTGAAGTGGCCGCTAGCCTCGCCCATGTCGAAATGGCCGTCGTCCTTACAACTGTCAACAGTGAATGGGTAGCCCAGCTCGTTGCAGCGTTTCTCCAAGTTGCGCATATGCGTCACGTCGAAACATATTTGAATAAACCCCGGGTCGCCCCAAAAGCGTCCCTCATATATCTTGCGGGGAGTGCGGTCGAGGGCCTGCACCAGCTCTATCGTGCTGTCGCCATAGAGGGGGGCAAAGGCGCCGCGCCGTTTCTCGCTGCAGGCCAACAGCACACGCCTGTACTGCTCCTTGCCGCCCGTCATCGAGCCGAAGTCGTCGAAGACGCCTGTCCTGTCATACACCACACGGTCGTAACCCAGCAGGTCGCGGTATAGGGGCATACTCCTGTCGATGTCGGTGCAGCCTATCATGCCGCCCACCACACCTCCGCTCAAAGTATTCTGCTGGATGAAGACCGACTTGTCCTCCACCACCTGAAAATAGTTGTCCCACGGGTCGCGCACAACAAAGCATTGGGTGCCGTCAGGCATCATGCTCAACGGACCCACCTTGTCGTACTTTGAGCGTAGCTGGTGGTGATACGCCACCACATCGTGGCTCTTCAATTTGGCGGCAAAAATACCCAGGTCGCCCACTGCCGTCTCAAAAGTCTTAGGCATAGGCTTGCGCTCCGAATACTGCCATATCTCGAACCCGCCGCCGCCCTGCAGGTTGACGGCAATGCAGGCGTGGCGCTTTTGCGCCTTGCCGCCCGTGTAGGGAAGCATACGTTCTGCCACCGTGTCGTCCTCCAATATGCGCACATTCATCTGGAACATATTGATATACCAGCTCCACGCCTCTTGGAAATTCTCGCAGCCGATACCCATCTGCTGTATACCAGAAATCAGATAATCCATATACTAACACAATTAATTAATACACATGGCACTATAGCCATTGACATTAAAAAAACGCTGCAAAAGTACGAAAAAAAACGATACCAACAACAATCCGCAACAAAAAAAAACAAACAATTAACACTTTGAAGACAAAACGCTACTTCCAAAACAATCCCATTGCTTCACTCAATAAATCCTTTACTCTAGTATGACAAGTAACAACGGACATGCACCCCGAGTCGCTTTTAGCCATACACTTTCGTTTTCCCTTTTCTCTTTTCTCGGTCCTCAGTAGGGTGGTATAGTTGTGGAGGCATCCTGCCTTGTTCCTGCCTTCGCCCTGTTTTCGTCTCCGGAAACGAAGGCACTACGAAAGCACAACGAAAGCATGACAAGAGCACGGTGTGTGATTAAACGTCCGCCTAATACAATTATACCAATAAAAGTAAAAAATTAGGGTGCCACTTTTAATAATAAAAAAGTGGCATAACGATGTACAAGGCGGGAGCAAAGAATACAGCACGCTTTCTTTGCTCCCAACAAAGCAACGTCACGAAGAAAAGTGGGACATGATGACGATGACAATGACAATAGGGATGAATGCACGAATCGCCCCTTTGAGGCACAAATTAGAACAGCCAAGTCGGCAACCCACTGACTTCTAATGCAAATAATACTAAGAAACAGCTATCCGTAAAATGTATCATGTCCCTTTTTAAAGAACAATGGCTTGTCAAACTTTAGCACATAAAAACCACATTGTTAATCCCATCATATTAAGTGGGGTATCAGTGATTTTATTGTTTGTACTGTTCTTGCTCTGCGATGATAGGTCGAAGAGCAATTGGCTAACAATCTGATAACAAATGGATAGCGAACAAAGTGACTACTCCTTGTGAGAGAGGTAGCGGTGTATGGCTTGCGCGGCCACACGACCGGCTCCCATGGCAAGAATGACGGTGGCGGCACCGCTCACGGCATCGCCGCCGGCAAATACCCCTGGGCGGCTAGTCAGGCCGTCGGCATCAGTCTTCAGTCCACCCCACGTCTCGGTGTCCAGTCCGGGAGTGGTGCTCTTGATGAGTGGGTTGGGGTTGGTGCCAAGGGCGACGACTACATTGTCTATTTCCATCTCGAAGTCGCTACCTTCAATGGTGCTGAATTTACGACGTCCTTTTTCGTCAAGGTCGCCCATGGCCATTCTTACGCACCGCATGGCACGGACGTTTCCCTGTTCGTCGCCGAGGAATTCGGTGGGGTTGGTAAGGAATGAGAAGTGGATGCCCTCTTCCATGGCGTGGTGGACCTCTTCTTTTCGGGCTGGCATGTCGGCCTGTTCGCGACGGTATACCACGGTCACTTCGCTGCCCAGTCGCTTGGCGGTACGGGCGGCATCCATGGCCACATTGCCGCCGCCTATCACAGCCACACGGCGGCCCAGGTAGATGGGGGTGTCGTACTGCTCGTCGTAGCCGTGCATGAGGTTGGTGCGGGTAAGCAGCTCATTGGCTGAGATTACGCCCACGAGGGTCTCGCCCGGAATGCCCATGAATTTTGGCAGCCCTGCGCCGCTGGCAATGTATACGGCATTGTATCCATGGCGGTCGAAGAGTTCGTCGATGGTGACACTTTTGCCAACAATTACGTTGGTCTTTATTTCAACTCCCAGCTGGCGCAGGCTGTCGATTTCGGGTTCGACCACTTTTTGCTTGGGGAGACGGAACTCGGGTATGCCGTACACCAATACACCGCCTGGGTGGTGCAGTGCCTCGAAGATGGTGACGCTATAGCCCATCTTGGCCAAGTCGCCGGCACAGGTGAGTCCTGAGGGGCCTGAACCGATGATGGCCACCTTTTTTAATTGAGAGTTGGGAGCTGAGAATTGAGGATTAAGAGGCGTGTGGGTCAAAATGTCTTTTTTCAATTCTCCATTCTCTATTGCAGTGCGTTTCCAATCGGCCACGAAGCGTTCCAGAGCTCCTATGGCTATGGGTTCGCCTCGTTTGCCGAGTATGCAGCTGCCCTCGCACTGAGTTTCTTGAGGGCATACACGACCGCATACGGCAGGCAGGGCAGAGTCTTGTGCTATGATGTCGGCGGCTTTGGCAAAGTCCTGCTCTGCCACGGCGGCGATAAAGTCGGGGATGTGTATGCTGACAGGGCATTTGGTGACGCAGAGCGGTTTTTTGCAGTGGAGGCAGCGGCGTGCTTCGGCCACTGCCTGTTGGGCAGTGAAGCCGTAGGATACCTCTTCGAAGTTGGATGCCCTGACGACGGGGTCTTGCTCTTGTGGACGTTGGCGGCTAATGGCTTGCTCAACGGCGGGGGCTAGGTTGCAGCGATGGTGGCTGTTGGGGGAGGAGGGTGTGGTGGCTATGCGGTATCTGCGCTCGTCGGGGGTGCGCAGACGGCGTGCTGCCTCGTCGAAATCGACTTGGTGGCCGTCGAATTCGGGGCCATCGACGCAGGTGAACTTAACTTTGCCGCCCACGGTGACGCGGCAGGCTCCGCACATGCCTGTGCCGTCGACCATCATGCAGTTCATGCTGACAATAGTGGGCAGCGAGAGCCGCCGGGTGAGGAGCGAAACGAATTTCATCATCGGTATTGGGCCGATGGCCACACAGTGGGTGTAGGGTCGTGCTGCTGCTGGCACAATCTGCTCTATCTTGGTGGTGACGAGGCCTTTTTCTCCATAGCTGCCATCGTCGGTCATGATGTAAAGGTTATCGCATACGGCACGTAGGGGCTTTTCGAAAAAAAGTAGGTCGCGATTGCGGGCACCGATGATGACATCGGTGGGGATACCGTTTGCGTGAGCCCATTTTACCTGAGGATAGACGGGTGCTATGCCCACTCCTCCTGCCACAAAGAGTAGGCGCATCTGTTGTCGCTCCTCGGCAGGAGCGGTGACGAGCTCGCTGGCGCAGCCTAGGGGACCGACAATGGTGTAGAGGCTGTCGCCTTCGGCCATCTGGCTAAGACGGCGGGTGCTGTCGCCTACTACTTGGTACACGATAGAGATGCTCTCATGTTCGGGGTGTATGTCGCAGATTGTGAGGGGTACACGCTCGCCTTTGGTGATGGGTATTACGATGACGAACTGCCCGGGCTGGGCGTTATGTGCAATCCAAGGCGCGTAGATTTCCATAAGGTAAATCTCGTTGCTGTTGAGGAGCTCTTTCTTCAGTATCGTGTACATTGTATGTGGTTTTATGTGTTTTGTGTTTATGGTGATAATGATTGGAGGTTTAATGTTTCAATCATCATTTTATCCTCTCAATCAGAATCAACATGATTACATTTTAAATTGCAAAGGTACGAAGAATATTTTGATTTATGAGTTTTTTTATGAAAATAATTGTGCGATGAGGGGACAATATAATTGCAGCAGGTTCGTTATAGAAAAATGATGAGGAAAATAGGACTGATAATGTTGTCGCTGTCCATCATGGTGATGGGTTGTCGGGGCGAGGAACCAGAGGTGGAACGTCCGTTGTACCCTACCGAAGGGGCGATTAATGCACGTTATACGATAGCCGACCAGGTGACGGTGGTGTTTGCCAAGGGCAATCTGCAGTATCATCCCAGGAGTGGGATGTGGCGTTTTGCGGGGCATCAATACGATGTGGCCGGTTTCGACAATGAGCTGGCTGACACTAATTATAATGGTTGGATAGACCTTTTTGGATGGGGCACATCGGGTGAAAATGGTTTGATGCCCTATACGGTGACCGATTCGAGCGGCTACTATGCTTTGGGGTTGTTCGACATAGGTGGCGGCGAGTATGACTGGGGCCTTCACAACGCAATCACTAATGGGGGCAATAGCGCAGGGTCTTGGCGCACCTTGACATACGACGAATGGGAATATTTGCTTAAATATCGCACGGCAGCTAATATGAAAAGGGGGTTGGCGACAATTGAGGTGCCGGGAGTGTACGGCTCAGCGATGCATGGAATGCTTTTGCTGCCCGATAAATGGGAACTGCCTGAGGGTTGTACCTTCCAATATGGTACAAGGGATGGCTTTGGAACCAATGTGTATACTATGGAACAATGGAACCGAATGGAGGGGGCTGGTGCGGTATTCTTGCCTGCAGCCGGCGAGCGAACCGGCGTGAGGGTGAGCATGGTGGGCGATTATGGCTGCTATTGGTCTTCTACAGGATATACGCTTGAGTCGGCTTATGAACTATATTTCTTGTCGAGCGGATACCAGTTCTATACAACAGACCGAGCCTCAGGCCATAGTGTCCGCCTGGTGATGGAAAGATAAACTATCAGTGCTTGCAAGCCATCCCAATTCACAATTAACAGAACCAAGCAATGGAAGATATTAGAGCAATAGTAGAAAAACAACGTGCATATTTCAGGACCGGCGAGACGTTGGATGTGAAATGGCGTATAGCACAGCTAAAGAAATTGAGGGCCGCAGTGAAATCTCATGCCCAAGAGATGGAAGAGGCACTGGCTAAGGACCTCGGCCGTTCGGCGGTGGAGGCCTATCTGTGTGATGTGCTGCCTATTGTTTTTGAGATAGATGAGACTATCAGAGGACTGCGTCGCTGGGCACGTCCCGAATGCCACTACAGCGGTATGGCTTGTTTTCCCAGCGTGGTGACTAAGGTGTATAAGATGCCTTATGGGGTAACTCTGATAATCAGTCCTTTCAATTTTCCGATGCTGTTGACTTTGGGGGTGCTTACAGCCAGCATAGCCGGTGGCAACACTGCTGTGCTCAAGGCTAGCTCTAAGTCGGCCGCCAGCACAGCCATGCTGAAGCGGTTTATTGCAGACCTCTTCCCGCCAGAGTATGTTACACTAGTGGACGGCGGACACGATGTGGCCGATGCCTGTTTGGCACAGCCTTTCGACAAGATATTCTACACCGGGTCGCCGGCGGTGGGAAGGCATGTGATGGCTGAGGCGGCCAAGAACCTCACCCCCGTGGCCCTTGAGCTGGGCGGTGAGACGGGCAACTGGTGCGTAGTGCGCAAGGATGCCGACTTGAAGGATGCTGCCCGAAAGATAGCTTTTTTCAAGCTTTGCAATGCGGGTCAGATATGTATTAATATCAACCAAGTGGCAGTGGCTGAAGAGGTGGCGGAGCCTTTTGTGGAGGAATTGAAATCGGCCTTTGACTATCAGATAGGGAAAACACCTGAATATAGCGATGAGTATCCCAAGCTCATCACTGAGGGTGCCTACGATAGATGTGCCGCATTGGCCGACGAATACCGTGGGCGTATTGTTTATGGGGGACGTGGCGATAGGTCCTCACGCCGTTATTCGCCAACGCTTATCTATCCTGTGAGGTGTGATGAGCCCATTGTGATGCATGAACTGTTCAATCCCATACTTCCCATAATCCCGTTCAAGGATGCCGATATAGAACAGCTGATGGATACTATAGCAGAACGAGAGCATCCGTTGGCCCTCTATCTCTTCACTCGCGACATTCGTTGGGCTCGGCACACGATGCAACGCCAACAGTATGGAGGGGGGTGCATCAACGAGGTGTGTGTGCATTTGATGGTGAAGGGAGTCCCGTTTAATGGTACTGGCCATTCGGGCATGGGCGCCTACCATGGTGAGTGGGGATTTCGCGAATTCACACACCCCTCTACCGTATTGATTGGTTGCAATAGGTTTAACCTTTCACTGCGTGAACATCCATATAGTGGTAAAAGGGGAGAGAGGAAATTAAAAATATTAAAGTTATTTACTAAATAAAATATTTATTATGAAAAAAATACTATTTGTTATCTCATTTCTTTGTTTAGGTGGGTTTGTCTTGGCACAGGAACCCGTGAAACAGGACACTCTCGTCCAGCAGCCCAAGGTGTACGAACACACCACGTACGATACCGTATACCAAGTTAATCCCACAGCTAGGGTGGCGGTACCTCAGAAAGCACAAGAGCAACAGGGGGTAACGGTGCTCGAACCCGAAACGATGGTCCTGAAAGCAGGCGTAGAGAATGTGGTGCGTGTGAAACTGGAAAAGGTGGGTGCCAACAACACTATTCTTAAGGTGGTAAACGAGGATGTCTGTGCCATGAGAAAAGGGGGCGAGTTAGGCACCTATTACCTTACGCCTAAGGTAAACGAAGGGACGGTGACGGTGCGAGCGGGCTATATGGACTTTATGGGTGCCTACTTTAAGGTGGCCGATATCGATTTTACTATCAGCGCAGAGTAGGGGAGCCTGTCATGTGCTCTTGTCGAGTGGCAGTGGCAATAGTAAAGGCAAACTGCTGCTGGAAGTATATGTGTGTAGTCAATTCCACATCGGGGTGCGAGTGTGCCAACACTTGGCGCAGCTCTTTTGTGATGCCGGTGCCGCGCTGCTTGAATAGGGCCTCTTTCTGGGTCCAAAGTGAGGCGAAGGTAGCTTCGGGATGTTCGGACTGCTGGTATTGCAGCACTTCGTCATCGTTCATACAATAGTGTAGGAGCGACTCAGAGGGGGTGACAAACCTTTCAACGTCCACACCAATGGGCTGCTTGTCTATGGCCACCGCCACCGCCTTAGGACAATGGCTTATGTTGAAATGGATGCCGGCATGGTCGGCCAAGGAGGGCTTGCCATGCGAGTTGAATTTAAAATGTAATGGGTCGTCAGGTGACACAACACTATTATCAACCAGCAATTCTTTCAACATAAGAAAACTCTTGAGGGTGGCAAACTGACCAAATGTATGCTTAAATTTTAGTGCAAAGGCCTGTTGCTCTTCGGGTGCTAATACAAACAACCGCTGCACCTCCTCGGGGGTGCAGCGGTCCATGTCAGTAAATAGTGAGTATAGCATAACGTTTCAATAACATAAGGGGGCTTCTATTTATCAAGAATTTGAGAATTAAAGAATTTGTATATTCTACACTTTGAATCCAATAAGAATTTAAGACTATAATTACAAGCAATTAATAGGATCCACCATAATTACTTAATAACTTACAGTTGAAGTATCTGTTGAACAATAACCACTTCATTTCCATCTAGTAAGTATTCCTTATTTTTCAAAGTACAACTTGTACACAACCACTTGTCGCCTTTTTTCTGCTTTTTTATTAGCTGTGTGTAGCAATTGCCTGGTTCGTATATACTGAAAGTGATGAATACAGCACCGATGGGTATTTCGTCAATACGGTATTGGAAATAAAATACTCACGATAATTATCGAGCTTGTATTGCATTTCATTCTTTTGCCGGTTTGCATGAAAATTTCTGGTCGGAAGAATGTCCAAAAAACGTTGTATCGCCTCTGCCAATGGTGCAGGAAACAGATGAATGTACCGTTCCATTATTTGGCGGTATATCAGTTGATACTCTTTGCCATGCGCCACACTGGTATTAGGGTATCTCAACTTTTTTTCCATGTGTGCCCATTCATGTATAAACACCTCTAAAAATAAGTATGGGGGAAGGTCTCCTCTGATGTTTATATTATAATAAGGCGATGTGTCAGTGGGAAAACAGCAGCTTCCTAAGGTAGCATGATAACCACTTATTTTCAAACGCACGTGGTCGGTTGTTTCCAATAGTTGATATATCTCGTCCACTGCCTGCGGGGGCAGATACTCTGATAAAGTATCCTTATTTTTGACGAGCTTTCCCATGAAAACAAGTGTTTACAGGTTTCCTAAAGCGGCTTGAAGAGTCTGGATAATACTGCGCGACGAGTAAGTGGCACCGCTGACGCAGTCTACCTTTTTCTTGGCAGCCTTCTTGGCTTTCATGCCGTCCCAACTCTTGAGGAGACCGGCATCAAGCACCCTTTTCACAAATCCTGGGGTCTCTTGATTGTCGAGGAGTATTACAGTCATCACTTTCTTCTTGGGTGTGAGGGCAATCATCAGAGGGGTTTCGCCATTGTAGCCTTTGATGCCATTGCTGGCGGGCTTGGAATAGACGGCATAGCCCAGAAGGCTTTTCTTGCTGTCGTACACAAGGGTCCACTTGTCTTCCACCTTGATGCTCTTGACATTGGGGAAGGCTTTGACAATCTCTACGGCAATGCCATTAATGGTCTTGGGCTGCTTTTGCTGTGCCTGCTGGTGATGAGGACAGTTGCCACAGCTGTGGTTGCACTGGCCATGCTGGCCGTGGTGATGCTGATTTTGAGCCATGGCCGGAACCAGAGCCATGGCTAACAGCGCTATGAGAAATATTTTTTTCATGTTATGTATAGTTATTATAATGTGATGTAGTGTGTTCGTGTGTTGGTCGAATAACGTATTAGCGCATGGACGAAGACATTCTCTCTACTATTGAGCGAAATACTCGTAAAAATAGGGGATGGTCTCGATGCCTTTGAAGAACTGCTCGAGGGGATAGTTCTCGTTGGGGGCATGGATGTCGTCGCTGCCCAGGCCAAAGCCCATGAGGATGCTCTTGGTGCCGAGGATGTTCTCAAATCCGGCCACGATAGGTATGCTTCCGCCACTGCGTGTGGGGATGGGGCGTTTGCCATAGGTGGTTTCCATGGCCTTTTCGGCAGCCTGGTAGGCTTTCATCTCCAAGGGGCTCACATAGGCGGCACCACCATGGCAAGGGGTCACCTTGACACGCACACAGTCGGGAGCGATGCTCTCGAAATAGTGCTGGAAGAGGTCGCTGATTTTGTGGAAGTCCTGGTTGGCAACCAGTCGGGTGCTGATTTTGGCGTAGGCCTTGCTGGGCAGCACGGTCTTGGAGCCTTCGCCGGTGTGTCCGCCCCAGATGCCGCAAACGTCGAGACAGGGACGTATGCCGGTGCGTTCCTTGGTGGTGTAACCCTTCTCGCCATGAACGGTCTTGATGTCGAGTTCTTTTTTGTAAGCCTCTTCGTCGAAAGGTGCCTGAGCCATGAGGGCGCGCTCTTCGTCGCTGATGACCAGCACGTCGTCGTAGAATCCGGGGATGGTGATGTGGTTGTTCTCGTCGTGGAGGCCGGCAATCATCTTGCAGAGTATGTTGATGGGGTTGGCTACGGCACCGCCATAGATGCCGCTATGCAGGTCGTGGTTGGCACCGGTCACCTCCACCTCCCAATAGCACAGGCCGCGCAGGCCGCTGGTGATACTGGGCACATCGGGGGCTATCATGCTGGTGTCGCACACTAGTATTACATCACTCTTGAGCAGCTCTTTGTTCTGTTCGCAGAAACCGTAGAGGCTGGGCGAGCCAATTTCCTCTTCGCCCTCGAGCATAAACTTCACGTTGCAAGGCAGCTGGTTGGTTTTGACCATGAATTCAAATGCCTTGGCCTGCATGAAACTCTGCCCCTTGTCGTCGTCGGCTCCGCGGGCCCATATCTTGCCATCCTTGACCACGGGTTCGAAGGGGCTGGTACGCCACAGCTCCAAAGGGGCCACGGGCATCACATCGTAGTGGCCATAGACGCACACGGTGGGCTTCTGTGGGTCGACAATCTTCTCGCCATACACCACGGGGTTGCCCTCGGTGGGCATCACCTCTGCCTTGTCGCAACCGGCCTTAAGCAACAGCTCTTTCCATTTCTCGGCACAGCGCATCATGTCGGGCTTATGTTCGCTTTCGGCACTGATGGAAGGAATGCGGATTAATTCAAACAATTCTTCTAGGAAGCGCTCTTTGTTGGCTTCGATGTAAGCTTTAACATCTTTCATATCGGTATGTTTGTTTAATAGATTCATTTTTTGAGATTGCAAAAATACGAAAAAAAATTCAATTTCAAACTTTTTTACGCCAATCTATTCTATCTGGTTACGAAAATCCCTACTATTAATGATATGCTATCATAAAATAAATAAATATCTTTGTACCACTATGCAAGATACAAAACCAATCAAAATCTATGTCGTAGGCTCTTCTGGCAGTGGTAAATCCACTCTCTGCCAGCAGGGGGCAAAAGTGGCTTCGCAATTAGAAAATGTGCCTTACCAGTTGGAATGGCTGGAGGGTGACGACCCTGAGCAAGTGGTGCATCAGCATCCCGACGTGGTGGTGCAGATGGTGGACTGTACCGACTTAGAGGAGTCGCTGGTCATCACACCTCAGCTTATCGACATGCATCTGAAACTGGTGCTGGCCCTCAACCGCTACGACCAGCTCTTGGCGACCGACCATTCGATTGACTATGAGCAGCTGGGCCGTCTGATGGGTGTGCAGACATTTCCCGTCAACGCCCTCGACGGAACAGGTGTCGACGCGCTGGTGGAAGGGGTGGTGGCAGCCTATCAGGAGCGCGAGCATACCAGCCGACATGTACATGTAGACTATGGCTCCGACATCGAGAATGCTATCAACAACCTGCTCGACGAGGTGTCGAAAATACCTAATATTAGCGATGGCTATTCCAAGCGCTATCTGGCCATCCGACTGCTCGAACGCCCAGAGGTGACGCTGGCTGTGCTGCACGATGCACCCAACTATATGGCCTTGGCCTATGCGGCCGAGGGCAACCGCCGCACCATTGAGAGGCACCTGCATCAGTCGCCCGCCACCGTCATCCACGAGGCACGCCACGGCTTTATACGCGGCGCACTGAACGAGACCCTCCATCACAGCGACCACACTCGGCTGGAGAAGTTGGATGCCATTCTCACCAACCGCTGGCTGGGACTGCCCATCCTTATCGTGGTGCTGTACATAGTGTTCCAATGCACCTTCACCCTCGGGGCCTATCCACAGGACTGGATTCAGGCGGGCGTGGATTGGCTGAGCGAGCTGCTGCACTCCGTCATGCCCGACAAGTGGTACACCTCGTTGCTTGCCGACGGCATCGTGCAGGGTGTCGGCGCGGTGCTCTCCTTCTTGCCCAATATCATCATCCTCTTCTTTTTCATCTCCATTATGGAGGACACAGGCTATATGGCCCGTGTGGCCTTCTTGATGGACAAGCTGATGCACAAGGTGGGACTCCACGGACGCTCGTTTGTACCCATGCTGGTGGGCTTTGGCTGCAATGTACCCGCCATCATGGCTGCCCGCAATATCGAGAATAAGAAGGACCGCACACTGACCATGCTTATGATACCATTTATGAGTTGCGGAGCCCGCCTGCCAGTCTACCTGCTTTTCGTGGGGGCCTTTTTCCCACACCACAAGGCCTTGGTGATGATGTCACTCTATGTGATAGGGGTATTACTTTCTATAGTCTTCGCACTCATTATGAAACGTACCAAGTATTTCCGACAGGACGAACAGGACTATGTGAGCGAATTGCCCGCCTTCCACCGCCCTGTGTGGCGTAGCACATGGCAGCACATCTGGGAGCGTTGCGAGGATTACCTTAAGAAAATATCTACCGTTATCCTTTGGGCTTCTATCATCATCTGGGCGCTCTACTATTTCCCCCGCAACGAGGAGCTGACGCAGCCCTATCAGGCACAGATTGAACAATTGCAACAGGTGGAGGTCGACGGCTATATCACCTCCAACGATGCACTGAAAGCATCGGCAATGGTCGATTCCCTTGCTTTCGAGATGGATGTGGTGCAAAAGGAACATTCTGCCCTTGCCGCCATTGGTCGTTGGATGGAGCCTGTGATGCGTCCGCTAGGCTTCGACTGGCGCATGAACGTGTGCATCCTCACGGGACTGCCCGCCAAAGAGGCCATTGTCAGCACTATGGGCATACTCTATCATCAGGAGAGTGATAGTGGGTTAGAAGGGTCGTTGCGTGCCAACCCCTTCTTCACACCCGTCAAGGCCTACGCCTTCCTCATCTTTGTACTGCTCTATTTCCCCTGTGTGGCCACCATCGCCACCCTGCGCCGCGAGGCGGGTAGGGGATGGGCCCTCTTCACTGTGGTGAATAGCCTAGTGCTGGCCTGGGTGATGGCATTCCTCGTTTTCCAAGTGGGCTCGCTGCTGTTCTAGGCAAGAGAACAACCTCCAGAAGTCAGAGAGGCGTTGCCTAGTGGAACACCTCTTCGAGTTTATGGAGCAGACGATGTGCGGGTTGGACTTCCGATGGGGCAGCATGGTGACGGCAGAAGCCAATATCGCATTGATAAACCATGTCTATAACATGTGCATATTGGTGCAAATCGAGAAATACCATGCAGAATGGATTGTTTGCTATCGTTAATACAATCAGTCAATTACACCCCCCCCAAAAAAAAAAATTAAAACCACCAACAAAATTTTATAAAAAAGATTGCCGTATCAAAAACATTTTGTATCTTTGCATCGAAAAAATAACAGTGCAAACACGCTGGTTTAAGGGTTCTGCCAGTGTCGGACGCTAATATGTGAATTAATAGAACCCACCTTACTAGAACCTCTCTAAACTCTATTTATGGATCAATGAATAATTATCCTTATCATTCACAGCCTTTTTCACTCTCACGAATACCCATTTCGGAGTTTCCACAATTACCTTTTTATTTAGCACCTCATTGTTTTGAACCCTAAAAAACCAAAAAACATGAAAAAACGTTTCTTCTTTATTTTATTAATTGTGTCTTTGTTAGGAAATGTGAATGCACAGCAGGACAAAGATACCATAAGTTATCCCGACGGGCGTTACTATTATATTCCACTAGATACAGTGAGGGCGAATATCCCTCCTGCTGATAATTATGGTCACTTTAATTTAATTTCATCTCCAGGATATCTTGGCAACCTTCAATACAAAGTGATACAGCCACTCAGAATTTTTGGAATTGCGATTACGCCAAGAAATAGTACTAACGGACCTATATTCTTGAGATCATTATCCTTCTTCTATAACCCCTTACAAACCAGATCCACCTAATGTGGATTCAAGCACCCTTGACCTCTACGCCGTACTGATACAGAAGGAGGACAGCCAGTTTGTACATGTAGATTCCGTGAAATGGCACCGTCGCAGTCCAGATAAGTATTTTAAATATAGCTCCACATATACAACAGGGTTTATACAAGACACTGTAGCCCCCGTATATGAGTTCTTTTTCGACACGCCTCATTTTGTACATGACTCTTTTTATGTCGGATTTAGGTCGGACTATGTGAGGTCGCCCAACTACGACCCGTCGATATTTATATATAACCCTTATCCTCAGCAGTGGGCATGGGACATACAAGGCATGGTAGTCCAGGTTCCAGATAATCCTAGCGAGAATTTTTATGAAACATATTTTCGAACATGGTATAATGAAGGCTGGGTGGTGAATAGGCTAGGTCATAGTCCATTATATAGATCCGTTACCTTGTGGGGCGGCATCTTTCCCATCATTGTGCCGCCCGACACAGACGCGGTGGTAGGGCTGCCAGTGTGGGGGTTCCACCGAGGGGAGGACTATGATGGGTGGCCCGTATTCGAGTGGAGCCGGACAGAGGGACAGGAACTGTATGAGGTGGCTTATGGACGTGCCGACCAAGACCCTCACGACTACCATGTGGTGGGTACCACCTACCCGTGGCTCATATTGCGCGACAGCACGCTGGACTCGACGGTGGTGTACGCTGCGCAGTGCCGTTCGCGGCACCACCACGCATGCGCGATTCACGACACGCTGGTGTGGAGCGGATGGACAGACACGGTCGAGTTCTACACCGGCCGCTACCGCCCGGGCAGCGCACCCACAGAAGCCATAGCAGAGGCGGTAGGCGGAACATCGTTCACGCTGAGCCCCAACCCAGCTAGAGAGAGCGTGCGTTGCGAGGTCGATGCCGAGGGTTTCCGTGGGGGCGTGCTGATAGTGGCTGACGCCGCGGGGCGCGAAGTGATGCGCAAGGAACTGAAGACCTCGGAGAGGGTGAGCGAGCTCCGCGTGGCAGTGCTGCCCGCAGGCACCTATTTCGTCACCCTCACCACCAAGGAAAGCTCCAGCACCCAGAAACTGATAGTAGAATGAGATGGAAAGTAAGAAGCTAAAGTTTTACAAGAAAGATAATCCCAAATCGGTCATTAGGCCGACTTTTAAAGTATTCTTGTCTTTTTTATGTCTGTTTTAGCCATATCAGCATTTCTTTCGGCATCTTGACCACATCCCTGTCTCGCCGTAGCCCGCTACGTCTTCGCCAGCGATGAGGCCAATCTGCTCGAAACAAATGCTAATCTGCCATAAACCCTGATGACCGATTTGGGTTAAAGTCATGACACTTCGTTTTTTCTTTGATCGATACACGTTTATTCTCTGTTAGGCCTCCGCCCTACTAACGCAGAACAAACTATAATTCTGTAACTAAGCTATTTCCACTCAACAAAGTATAATAGGAGAAAGAGAGGCGTAATTTTGTTTTTTTCAAGTCTATGACTTGTCAAACTATAGCAAGAAGTATGTGGAAAATGAGTGTTGATAATTGAGGGAGCCATTTTTTCGAATTAATCCCATTGCACTCTCAAAAACGAATCAATAGAACCTATCTAAATTCAAACGGCCTGTCTGAGTTGAGACAACAAACCCTCCGACTATTTGAAGCGGAGGGTTGTTGTTTTATTTCTTCTTCTTGCGGCTGTCGAAGTAGAGCATTCCGGCAGTCCAAAGGAGGGCACATATCAGAGCCCATGCTGCACCACTCATAGGCTGAAGATTAGCTCTTTGTGACCATTCCAGTCGATCATCAGCTGGCGGAAGGAGGAGTAGTCGGCCTTGGTGATGACGGCTTTGCGTAGGCGCAGGCTGCGAGTGACAAGCAGGCGGTTTTTCTTCTGCTTGACGACAATCTGGATGCTGCCAACGGAGTTGGTGTATTCAATTTCGATGTTGCCGCCGATGAGGGTGGCTCCCTTGGGCAGTTCCATGGTGTAGTGGTAATATTCGGGGCGTAGGCTGGCCTGCAGGTCGCTGGTGCGGCTGGGGGCAAGCAGTGCAGGGTCAATATGCAGTCCTTCGACCTCGTTGGGCAGGGTGATGCGCACATAGCCGTCGGCAAGAGCTTCGGGTGCCCACTCTAGTTTGCTTTCCTTGTAGATGGGGGCGGCGGCAACATTGGCAGCGTCAGCTTTCTCAGCCTCGGTCATCAGGGGAGTCTTCTTGGAGGCCGACAACCGGTAGGCTTTACCCTCGAGGGTCACCTCCACCTCGAGAGGACGGTCGCCAAAGACGTTGATGCTGCCATCGACAATGGTGGCTTGGAAGCCGGCCTCGCCCAGCAGGGCGGCCAGGAGACCGGTCTTGTCGATGGCAGTGCCGCAGTTGCTGGAGAAGACGTCGTGGGCAGGGGTCATGGTATAGTTAGTGCGGGCAGGGTCGACGGGGTTGAGATGCACATAGTCCACTACCCAGTCGCGTATAGCGGCAATGTATTCCTTGCTGTTGCTTTTCTTCAGGTTGGCAAGCAGTGTTCGGGCAGCAGGGAGTTCCTTTTCGGCCGTGTATATGGGCTTTTCTCCCAGCTGGAATTCCACGTCGTAGCCTTGGCGGGCAGGCATATAGGGGTCGTTGACGGTCTGTGGCAGGTTGTTCTCTATCTGTGTGTGACCGTCGGCATAGCGTATCTCGTAGCGTTTTACTGGGCAGTCTTGGTTGAGGTTGAAGCGTTCTACCAATAGGCTGCTATTGCGATGCAGGGTGTAGTCTAGCACGATGGTGCAATTGTATTCCAGAGCGGTGTGGACGATAGCCATCTCGCGGATGTCGTTAAGCCGTCCGCAGTCGGTACATTCGGCAGGCAGCTGCAGTACGAAGGCATTTTGTGGAGTCACCACCTTGGTGCCGTCGGCCATGATGGTGTAGCACTCGTTGATGGTGAGGGTTTCGAACGAAGGGTTGTAGCTGATAAAGGTCTCGCCTTTGTCGGCATAGGCGGTGATGGCGCGGTTGCGCAGCAGTTTGATTTCCTTGCGGTAGCGTATGTCCATCGAGCCGTCTTTGTTCACCTTGTAGGAGCGGCGTATCAGGTTATATTCGGCATCGGGCTGTGTCTGTGCCATGCCGGTGATGGCAAACGCCAATGTTATGATTGTGAGAACTATCTTTTTCATGAATGGGATGTTGTTATATTTATGCGACAAAAACTTCTTAGTTCTTAGCTCTTAATTCTTACTTCGTAAGTATTACGGGTGTGTTGGCTAGTTTCATTTGGTTGGCAACCACCTGGCGGAAGCAGTGCCAGTCGTTGGCATCATACACGCGTTTGCCCAGCAGTGCGCTCTCGGCAAAGGTGAGGGTGTTGCCCTCTATCCAATATTGGCATCCGAAACTGGCAGCGGGATCGGCCACCCCACCAATGAATGGGAAGTGCAGCTGCTTGTATTCGGCCGGTAGCGTGATAGTCTCTTTGATTTCGACCAGTCGTGAACAGGCGTCGGCAAAGGGCTGTGTGCGCTCTTCGGGTGTGGTGTCGAAACGCAGGTGGCTCATGGCGCGACTGAAGAAGTTGCGTGCCGTGAGGGGAGTGAAGGCGATGGTCTTGTCGCCCATGACGGCATACTTGGGTATGGTATAGGTGTAGGTGATGCTCACCGGCTGCTCCAGGTAGCGGTCGTTGTCGGTATGGCTGATTTTGCTGATGCGTGCGCCCGGGGCTATGCGCA
Organism: Bacteroidales bacterium; assembly: GCA_017428115.1. Classification (GTDB taxonomy): domain Bacteria; phylum Bacteroidota; class Bacteroidia; order Bacteroidales; family P3; genus Colimorpha. Next base: position 42,521 of record JAFRRK010000083.1, read on the forward strand.
GCAGCTCGGTCTCCATGTTGCGTTTCCATTCGGCGGTGCGACAGCTAAAGATGCGGCGCACAGCTGCATCGCTCTGTCCTTCGGCAGTGATGGTTATGGTGCCGCTCAGGGTGCCGTCGGCACCGATGGTGCTGTTGCCAGTGATGCGCAGATAATGGTTCTCGGGGGCGGAGATGGGGGTGTACATCAGGTCGGCGCCTTCGGGCAGGCCCATCAGGTAGCCCTGCTGTTGCTCGGCACTGCTCCACAGCTCGCGCACGTTGGGCACCCATGTGGGGTCGAGCATCTCGAAGCGTCCATCCCTATGTTGCACGGCACAGACGCTGTGGTTGAATTGGTCGGCTGGTATGCGGTCGATACGTTCGTGTGCCATTGTCATGGCGGCATAGGCCTTAAAGCCGGCAGCACGCAGCATGGCCACAAGCATTCCCGCCTTGTCCTTGCACACACCGCAACGGTTGGTGTAGTTCATCTGAGCGTTGTGGAGTGTATATCCCTCGCCAGGGCCCATGCTGATACCGGCATAGCGTATGTTGTCCGCCACCCAGTGGGTGAGGATGCTGATGCTGTCCTGCTCGTTCTTGGCGGGGAGTAGCAGCTCGTTGACCTTGGCCTGCACCTCGGGGGTGGGCACAAAGCTGCCATAGTCTTCGTTCACTCCGTAGAACCACACCGATTTGGCCTGCCAGTTGGGGCTGGTGCTGAGGAGCAGCTTGCACTGTATGTCGTTGTTGGCTAATGCAGCAGGCTCGCGTTTGAGTGGCTGGATATTAGTCTTGGTGAAGGTATACACCGTGCGGTCTTCAACCACCGAGCTGTCAATCTTCACCGTACAGATGCTGTCGGCCATGCAGTTGTACAGCTCGAAGCGGAGGTTCTTGCTGGTCAGCACATTCACTGAGTAGACCTTCTTGTTCACAGGATGGTCGCTCCAGAAAGGAACAATGTCGTAGAAGTGTCCTCGCATGGGCGGCACATACTTGTCGTCGTCGCCATCGCCCAGCAGGGCATAGGTGAATCCTTTGCGATAGGTGATGTACTCTACCTCGTCGCCGGGGTCCAGGTGTCCCACCTGCACCATCTTCTGGCTGGCACCCCAGTAGATGAGGCGGGCCGGGGCCACATAGTCATACACGCGCAGCAGCACGTCCTCTTGGCTGCCGTCGGTGTGGTGCACTATCACCTTGCGGAATTCGACATAGGCCGACAGTGGGTCGTAGTCCACTTTGAGGGTGGCAAGGTCGCGACAGCCATCAAAGTCGTTGGCGCGTATGCGTTGATGGTTGATAACGTGGCTCAGCCCCGACTCTTCCATCACCACACTGGTGCTGTCGAAGAGTGTGGTCTTGTGCTGGGCAAGGGCAGGCAGCGCCATACTCAGCACAATAGCTGTAATAAATAGTTTTCTAAAATTCATATTGTAACGTTTTTATCTGATTTTTAATCTGCTTATTCCCTATATCTCACTATAAGCCTTCATCACGGCTGCCGTCATGCGGTCCCAGCCATATTTTTTCTTCTCCTGGCGCACACCTGCGGTGAAAGGCTCTTCCTTCTTCTCCTTGTAAAACTGTAGCAGAGCGTCGGCAATGCTCTGGGCGTTGGGTTCCACCACATATCCTATTTTGCCGTCGGGCACTATCTCGGGCAGTCCGCCCACATTGGTCACCAGCATCGGCTTTTCGAAGTGGAATGCCACCTGTGTCACCCCGCTTTGTGTGGCACTCTTGTAGGGCTGCGCCACAATGTCGCTGGCACAGAAGTAAAGATTCACACGGTTGTCGGGGATATAGTCGTTGTGGAGTACCACTATATCGTTGATATCCAGCGAGCGTATACGTTCCAGATAGGGTGCGGGGTCGCCATAGAATTCGCCAGCCACCAGCAGCCGTGCTCCGCAGTCTTGCAGCCGTGGGTCACCAAAGGCATCAATCAGCAGGTCTAGCCCCTTATAGTCGCGTATGAAACCGAAAAACAGCACATAGCGTCCGTCCACATGCAGCCCCAGCTGCCGTCGTGCTTCGGCCTTGTCAACCAAAGCCCCATAGTGGTCGTAGATAGGGTGGGGGGCCCAGCTCTTGGGTTTGCCCTTGTGGTCGAACTTGGCTATATCGTGCGCCACACTCTCCGACAGCGTGGTGAAGCCGTCCATAGCCTTAACAAAGTAGCCAGGAAATAGCTTGTCAAGCACATTGGGTTCATGAGGTATCATATTATGCACTAGACCAATGCACTTGGTATGTCGGTTGCGCTTCACTATACGGGCTATCCTCCCGAAACAGGGTGCCATAAACGACATCCAATAGGCAAATACCACCACATCGGGACGTTTGCGCCGTATCTCTCTACCCACGGCACCCCAGTTGAAGGGATTGCACGAATTGATGCGCCTCGTTATCCTCAGCCCAGCTGGAGCAGGGCCATCGGTAAACTGAGTTTTTCCAGGAAACAAAAAATTGGGATACTGCAAGGTGAAAGTGTACATCTCCACCTCGTGTCCCTCCTTCTGGAACTGAGCAGCCAGCCGCTCGTTGAAAGCCGCCAGACCGCCTCGATAGGGATATGCCGTACCTATGATTATTATTTTCATGTTGCAAAAATACAAAAAATATTAAACATACAATATTTTTTACTCTTTTTTGTTTTCAACAATTGGTTGTACGACGTATTTATTCTACGTCTACAAAACCCTCATTGAGCAGGTCACCAATATCGAAACTATTTAATATATAAAAAAATGAAGAAACTGTTTTTAACCATCACGTTACTCTCCGTACTCACCACCTCGTGTGCACAAAAACCAGAACAGCCCCAGCAGGCACAACAGCCGCAATACGCCCCCCAGCAAGTCCGCTATGCCGACTTCAGCGACGTGGCCTCTCAGACCATCGACGGCGTGGTGCATATCCGCACTGTCCAAACACGTCTCACCCCACTCTACCAATCTTTCTTCGGCTTCATCATCAACCAAGGTATGCAACGCCAAGAATATGCCGCCTATGGCTCGGGAGTAATCATCTCCGACGATGGCTATATTGTCACTAACAACCACGTGGTTCAGGATGCCGAACGCATCAGCGTAACCCTCAACGACAAGCGTGTGGTCTCTGCCTCCCTGGTGGGCAACGACCCCGCCACCGACCTGGCAGTGATTAAAATAGATGCCTCCGACCTGCATCCCATCGCCTTCGGCAATAGCGACAGCGCACGTGTCGGCCAGCCTGTCTTAGCCATCGGCAATCCCTTCAACCTCACCTCCACCGTCACCGCCGGCATCATCAGTGCCAAGGCCCGCAACATGGGCATCATCGAGAACACCCGTGGCAAAGAGAGCACCATCGAGGCCTTCATCCAGACCGATGCCGCCGTCAACCCCGGCAACTCTGGCGGCGCACTAGTCGATGCCAGTGCCAAACTCATCGGCATCGTCACCGCCATCGCCTCAGCCGACGGCTATTACACCGGCTACAGCTTTGCCATCCCATCCAACCTGGTCAAGAAGGTGTCTGACGACTTGCGTCGCTACGGCTATGTGCAACGCGCCTACCTGGGGGTGAACGTACTAGAAATGACCTCCGAGATGGCTCAACGCATGTCCCTCTCCGAAGTAAAAGGTGTGCTGATTGCACGCGTAGTCCCTGGCTCAGCTGCCGACAAGGCCGGCCTCCGCAATGGCGACCTCCTGCTCAGTGTGGCCGGCGTTGCGGTCAACAGCTATGCTCAGATGATGGAAGAACTAGGCCGTTTCAACCCTGGCGACCACGTGGATATCACCTACTACCGCGACGGTAGAACCCATTCCGTCACTGTCACCCTCCAAAACTCCAAAGGCACCACCGAACTCCACATCCGCAACTAGCCTCCCATCCTCCTCACCATTGTTTCGCCATCCCTTCGCATCGTTTTCGCTAAAGGCTCGACAAGACTTTATGCTGGAAAAGTGGCTGCGGAGGGATGTTTTTTTCTTGTGTTATCTATTTTTTTTGTATTTTTGCAAAACCATTTTTTTACATAAAAGCAGTTATCTTAATGAAAGTCAAAGTAGGTATAGCCCAGATGACGTGCATGGCGGACAAGCAGCAAAATATTGCCCGCTATACTGACAAGGTGCGCGAGCTGGCAGCCCAAGGGGCGCAAATCGTTTGTTTGCAAGAGCTGTTTGCGTCGCTCTATTTTTGCGACGAAGAACGCTATCAGAATTTCCAATTGGCCGAGCCTATTCCCGAAGGCCCCACATGCCAACACTTTATGGCGTTGGCAAAGGAATTGGGGGTAGTGCTGGTTTGTTCGCTCTTTGAGAAACGTGCCGAGGGGCTTTATCACAACACTACCGCCGTCATCGATGCCGATGGCAGCTATCTGGGCAAATACCGCAAGATGCACATCCCCGACGACCCAGGTTATTACGAGAAGTTTTACTTCACTCCCGGCGACTTGGGCTACAAGGTGTTCAAGACCCGCTTTGCCACCCTCGGCGTACTGATATGTTGGGACCAGTGGTATCCCGAGGCAGCCCGCATCACCAGCCTGATGGGGGCACAAATGCTCTTTTTCCCCACGGCCATAGGCTGGGACGTGCGCCAGAACGAACACGACAACCGCGAGCAGTACGAGGCGTGGCAGACCATTCAGCGCAGCCACGCTGTGGCCAACGGAGTGCCCGTCATCAGCGTCAATCGCACCGGCCTCGAGGGCGGCATGCAGTTCTGGGGCGGCAGTTTCATCACCAATGCCTTCGGGCGTGTACTCTACCAGGCGCCACACCTGGAGGAGGCGTTGCATGTCGAAGAGCTTGACCTTGACGAGAGCGACCACTACCGCCGCCACTGGCCATATCTTCGCGACCGCCGGATAGACAGCTACGCTCCTATACTGAAAAGATTTATAGACGACTAATTATTGAGAATTATCCGGGTGCGATAGCCAATTCTCAATTCTCAAATCTCAATTCTCAAATAAAAAATGACCCCCAAAGAACTAGGATACTACATGCCCGCCGAGTGGGCACAACACAAGGCCACCTGGCTTAGCTACCCCCATAACGAGGATTCGTGGCCCGGCAAGATAGAGTCCATCTTCCCATCGTATCATTTGTTTATTAAAGTGCTGGCCGAGGACGAGGAAGTCCACATCAATGTGGACGATCAGCGCATGCAGGACCATGTGGCAGAACAGCTCTCTTCCATTGGCACCAGCATGGATCGGGTGTTCTTCCACCAGTTTCCGACCAACGACGCATGGTGCCGCGACCATGGTCCCGCCTTCCTGCTCAACCACAACGATGCCACAAAACGCGCCATGGTGAACTGGCACCACAACGCCTGGGGCGGCAAATATCCCTACGAGCTGGACACACAGATACCCGTGCATATATTTAACTACCTTTCAACAGACGACAAGACGCTGCAGCTGTTCGAACCTGGCATCGTGATGGAGGGAGGCAGCATCGACGTTAACGGGGTGGGCGACCTGCTCACCACCTCCTCCTGTCTGCTCAATCCCAATCGCAACCCCCACTTGAATCAAGAGCAGATAGAAGGCTATCTGCGCGACTATTACGGTGTGGACAACATCATCTGGCTAGGCGACGGAATCATAGGCGACGACACCGACGGCCATGTCGACGACCTCAGTCGTTTCATTGCCGAGGACATCATCATCACCGCCGTAGAAGAAGACATCTGGGACGAGAACTATCAGGCGTTGCAAGCCAACCTGAAGACCCTCAACAGCTGTCGTCTATCCAATGGCAAGCAGCCCACCGTAGTGGAGCTGCCCATGCCCGACATGGTGTTTTACGACAACCAGCGGCTGCCCGCCAGCTATGCCAACTTCTATGTGGCCAACCACAAAGTCATCTTCCCCACCTACCGCTGCATCACCGACAACGAGGCAGCCTACATCCTCGAGGCCTGCTTCCCCGACCGCGAGGTGGTGGGCATCGACAGCACCGACATCGTATGGGGCCTAGGCAGTTTCCACTGCCTCAGCCAGCAACAGCCTGCGTAATAATAGAATAAAAGTAAGTCTCCTATGTAATATATGACTGATTTCTATCATACTTTCTCAATGTCGCGTCTCTCCGAGACGCTGAGCAGTAGGGGATTTGTTGCCCCCACACTGCGTTCCTTGTGTGGGGTTATTGAGATTCAGCCTCTCCGAGGCTGGTGAAAAATCAGTCAAATATAGCATAAGAGCGAAAAGTAATAATATATTCAGATTTATAACAACAAAACAACACATAATAAAGGACATAACAATATAATATAAAGCGTTTTTCGCATTTCAAGCAGTCCGAAACCTAGGAAATTTCTGGGCGTATAGGTCATTTTGCAGGATGATTTTTTGTACTTGTTGTCAATAGGTCAAATTGCAGGATGGCCATTTCAAAAAAAATCAGTACTTTTGCCGCGCAGTTTGAAGCATAGCGGAG
>JAFRRK010000084.1 GCA_017428115.1 Bacteroidales bacterium
AACATGTCCCAATGTCGCGTCTCTTCGAGACGCAGAATAGTAGGGGTTTCATTGACCCCACACTACGTTCCTTGTGTGGGGTTATTGAGATTCAGCCTCTTCGAGGCTGTAAAAAATCAGTCTTTTATCAAACTAGAGCCATTATAAAAAATACAAAAATGAAAAGAGTATTGTTACAAACGGTATTTTTCGCGTGTTTCGGCCTGCTGTGTGGCATGGCGTATGGGCAGGGGACTGGAGCATTATATATGAACAACTTTGACGGGTGGCAAAGTATGATTCGATACCACAAGAGGGCAAGTAACTATATTACCTATTCATGGGCGCTGATGGGGACTCAGAACCATTTTGCGATAACCGATATAATGGGTGTAATAATTGACGCAAATGTGACAGAGGGCTATTTTGTTAATGATTTCGAGGTGATTGATGGGTATGTGTTCTTCTGTGGTCAGAATGCCTCCATGTCGGGTTTCTTAGGCTGGTTTGATATTGACAAACTTTTTTATGGCACTGGACGCGTACATATCGATGAGACATTGAGTCTGCATGGCATAGAGAGTCTGGATAATATTGAGGTGTATCTCGATAGGTTAGAGAGGATCCATATTGCGGGATTGGGACAGCATATAGTGTCAGGGCTGCCGACAACATATAAGGCATTTGAGGCTGTGGGTGACCCTGCGGTCGGCATGCAGTACAGGGTGGCAGACCTGTCGGCAAATGAGTTGAACCCGACACTGACAGTGACTGAAGACTATGTGGTGTATGTAAGTCGCACTACAAATGCAGCGTCGAGTTATTATGGTGTCGGCGTTGTACTCGAACCATTCCCCAAAAACGATATGTTTGCCATGGCAACACATCCGTCTTTCCTCTTTCAAACCATAGCATTGATGCATTGTAATGAAAATATGGTTCCAGATGCCTGCGACCCATTCGGCATACATTTAAAGGCCGTTGCAAAAACAGAAAATACAATAGCTGTGTGCAACTATCGAACAGGATCAATGTGTACTGGCTCTGATGTTTACCAAGCAGACACTGTTTATAATTTGGTTATTCGAGAGTTTGACCTGTCGCCACTATTGGTAAGCAACCCCATACAAATGATGTCCGATTCCCGAATTTCACTGCCATTTGGTGTGTCCGATATAAGGGAGCTGAAGTATGACCCATTGACAAAACAGTACGTTGTATTGTTTCACCATGAAGTATTGTCGGGGACGTGGCGGGATGCCATTCTGACAGCCGACTACTCACCAGGTTATGCCCTATCTCCAGTACGAGTGGACTATCAGAGTGCCTTCCCCAATTGGAGAGGATGGAGCCTGTGTCTGAATGGAAGCTCACGATATACGGTAACAGGGTGGGATAATACTTATTACAATTATCATTTCTGGCAGGATGATATACCCTCCGTTAGCGGTGTGTGTAATGATATTAACTGGTATGTTGTGGCTAGTAAGTCGCCAGAGATTGATAAAAAGAATGTTGAGATGTCGAATGTTGTCGGGTGGTATAACTTGAATTTTGTGCCAAACAGGGAAGTAGAACTTTATTTTAGTAATAATTCTTTAATCTGTAATTAGATATGAAAAAATATGCAATTGTTATCGCAATGGTGTCTGCCATGCTCGCGGGGCATTGGGATGTGTTTGCGCAGCGTCCAGTAGGAGACACGATAATTGGCACGGAGCCAACGTATATGTACTATGTCTACGACTGGTGGCGTTGTGCCAACCACGACCCGGAGGCTCCACTGTGGTTTACGCATACTCATGACCCTCTGTTCAATACTATGTATTTTGACCCTAGAACCTTTAACGAACTCATGCAGTATTATAATGGGCCAAGAAATATTAGGCCCAGCCCTACTTCGCCGGACCAGGGAATACAGTCGAACAATCAACCATTTCAGTTATTTGCCGGCAATAATATAAGGGGTGTGCAGATGGTGACAGAGCGACCAATCAAGATAGTAGGGATAGCGGCATGTGCGTATGCGCAGGCGCCTAGAGACACCACGCTGTGGTATTTCCGAGACGAACTATTGCCAGATGCAGTCAATACTTCACATTTATTTCTAAACACGCGCGACACGACGATGGCCGGACGGCTTACGGACTCGCTGATACTGTATAAGACCACATCGGGCGACCCCATGTATATAACAGGAGGGCCCTGGAGGGTGGAAGGTCCGCACAGATACCTTCCTTTGCCACCATGGCTTAATTATGGAGTTTTAGTTGGTATTGACCGTGGTACTCTGGTGGTGGACTCAGCCCCAATTGTGCCATTGTATGAGGTGATGTTCAGCAAGCCGGAGGTTGTGACGGACTCGTTTATCGTGGCTGGTACATCAAACAATAACGATGGCAGCTACGAAACCCAGTATCTGCCTGGCAATGATAATTTCAGCGAAATAATGTGGTTGTGGAACCATCCGCCGACACGTTATTGGACAATAATGTACCTGCCTTCTTATGTGCCTCAGAATGGTAGGAGGGCTTTGGACTTTCCGTTTGACCAAAACGTGTTGTGGTACAAATATCGCGGAGCGTCATGGAAAAGGTATACATTATTATGGATTGGTGATTCTATCGATAGAATAACCTTCGCCATCTTCCCCATCATCGACCCTGATTTCGACACGGTGCTGTGCGACGTGGTGCGTGACGTGCGGATGGCTGACTCGACCGACACGACGCTGACGCTGATGTGGAACGGTGGCAACAATGTGGAGTGGGAGGTGCAGTATATGGAGGTGAACGGCTGGGATGTGTGGACTGCTACCACTACTGTGCCTATGGTGACGCTGACAGGGCTGAGAGAGCGTACGAACTATATGGTGCGTGTGCGCGGCAAGTGCGCTTGGGACACTGAGTATGGCGAGTGGAGCGGATGGCTGGACGTGTACACGGGTGCTCATCGCGACGACCCGCCCCAGTCGGTGAGCAACTTGGAGCGTTTCACGCAGATGATGCCCAATCCGGCAAGGGGGCTGGTGACGGTGCTGTCGAGCTACAGGCTGAGCCGTGTGGTGGTGTACGACCTGCAGGGCCATGCGGTGCTTGAACAGGAGGACGACGGACTAGCTACTACGATAGACGTAAGCGGACTAGCGA
>JAFRRK010000085.1 GCA_017428115.1 Bacteroidales bacterium
ATCATCATCATCATCATCTTCTTCTTGCCCATCATTGTCAACCTCGAAATATCTACCACATTGACAACAATGGTATCTTATCGTCTCATCAGTTTCTCTTACAATTTCAAGCCCTTGTGAACCGCAATTAGGACATTCTACAACCTCTTCTTCACAGACTTCCTCATAATCTTCGTCATCTTGTTGATTATGGTCTAATTCGTTCAACCAGGCTCTTTCTTCATCAGATAAACCAACGAATACTGTTGGGGATTCGTACCCACAGCAATAGCAAGTATATCTGTAAAACCCCAATCCATATCCTTTTCTATATTCTTTTGAATTACACTCTGGACATCTCATTTTTTTAGTTTTTAAGTTTTATCAGTGCGATGTTATTTGTTTTGTAACTATCCTAATTGATAGACATAAAAAAAGCGCGGGAATCTGCTACTTTGCTTATCCCGCTCTGTTAGGCCTTCGCATTGCCCTTTGGTACAGAATAAGCAATGCCGAAGCCCACGCGTAACGTATATAGTATAAAGCCTATATACAACCATGGACGTAGTACATTGCGTTATTACGGTACCTAATGAAGTTGCGAAGTTCAACAGAGCCGCAGATAAAACGCCGTTACAACGTCTTTCTTATATGTCCTGTCGCACACCCCTTACCATTGCGGACTTCGGGATGTTTGACGTTGCAAAATTACATTTTTTTTCCAAACTGGACAAAAAAAAGTTTGCCTTTGCCCAGAATATAGGCAAAGGCAATCAAGATATTTTCACTCTTCGTCTAGTTGAATACAAGGAGTTCGCCCAAGGTAATTCCCTTCTCAATGGGACGATTATTGCATCTTTGTTATTCTATTTTATTTTCTTCTGCCAAACGTTGCAACAAGGGTTTTATACTTGGTATATCCTCGGTTACTACATCCCACACGGCCTCTGGAACAATGTTGTAATAGTCATGCACTAACACATGGCGCATCTTCTCCATGAGTGACCATGGCAATTCTGGATGGGCTGCTTTATATTCCTTGGTCAATTTATACGAGGCTTCGCCCAATATTTGGATGTTATAGATGGTTGCATAAAGGGTACGCTTGTCTACTACAAACTGTTCATAGGTCATATCGCGGGTAAATTCCTCAATAAGTCCTATGGCCATCAGGATATGTTCCAGTCTGCCTGCGTCACGTAAGGCTTCTCTCATAAATCAGTTTCTTATCTTTGTTGGCGGTGCGTTCGGCAAAAGGAAGCAGTGCGCCCTCTTCTACTAAATCCACCTGACGGTTGAGCAATTTCTCTAAGTCGAGAATGATAGCTGCATACTTGAATAGCCCCACTTTCGCATTCTCTCGGTCGAACTGCACAATCAGGTCTATATCACTATCCTCACGTTCCTCTCCACGAGCAAACGAACCAAACACCCACGCCTTCAGAACCGGCTGGGTGGCAAAGTAGTCGCTTATCTGTTTGTATATTTGCCCGTTCATCTTCTTACCTTATTTCGTTTGCAAAAATACAACTTTTTTCTGAATCACACGGAAAAAAGTGATGGGATGCTGTAACTTTGGGGTTGGCAGACTGACTCCAACATAATCTAAAACAGAACCAGCCCCGCCGGAGGGCGGGGCTGGAGTCACCAAAAGAAAAAAGATATTCCATCTTTTATTTTTCCTACTTTTTATCGGCCAGGGCTGTCAGATTCAGGCTGATGCCACCATAGATTGAACGTGCGGTGTACACGCCATATAACTCAATGTATCTGAAGGGCTGGAGGAAGAGTCCTGCACCGTAGTTGAACTCGTGGAAACGCTTCTGCGGATAGTAGTCGTGATAGATGCTACCGCGACGCCCGCTCGTATTAATATGAACGTTCACCGTGCTCATATCGGTGAGGCCGTAGTTGGTCTGGCAATAACCAATGATAGGGGCTACGCGCAGCCATGGGAGAACGGGAATCTGATAGCCCACATTGATGGTGAAAGCCTCATCGTCCTGCCAAAGGATATTGTTGACATGTTTGTCATTCTGGTGCTGGGGGCCGGCAATCAGAAAATCGAGATATACACCTACCAACGATGCACTGACACCCCAGGCGAATCCACCATAATCTGTGTTCACTCCGGCACTACCGAGTTGGAAACCTACTGTAAGACGATCTTTGTTACTTGCCAAGTCGAACAACTGGGCATTTGCGCTATTGCCGACGAAAGCCAACAATACAGCGAAAAGGATAATCTTTGTTTTCATAGTGATAACTATTTGTTGTTAATAATGTTATTATCCGTGGCATTTATGATAACCCACATGAATTCACTATGCAAAGATAACAAAAACAATCGAATTGGCAACAAAAAATCTTCTACTCTGACGGGTAGAAGATTATTTTATCAGTCTCTTCGCGACGTCTGGATACGGCTACTTAATCATCCAGCCGACGCCTGCAAGGAGATTGGTCTCGAATGTAGACTTATCGAATCCCATCCCGGAGCCGCCCGACAAACCGCCCTGCAACGTCAGCTGCAGATTGGGTGTGGCAAGATAGCGCACTTCAAAAACTCCCTTGAAGATTTCCGCCCAGCCAGGTGTGCTGAAGCCGGCGCTGAGCAGCAAGCGGTCGGTGGCTAACCAGCGGGCAAAGACAGAAAGGCTTGCCGGGTAATAGTCTTGACGCGGAAAATGCCTGTTCCAAGAGAAATCAAGGGTGTAGTCAAGCATCCAGCCTTTGCCCAGGTTATTGCGGAAACTCAGCCCGATAGTGGGCTGGACAAGCGTCTCGTCGGCAGTCCATTGGCGACCAATAATTGTGGCCAGCGCCACGGAGGTGTAGAAAGTCACTTTTGGCAGCCAGGCCCTGCCTTCGTAGAGCAGCAGCCGGGCACCCACCGAGGGTGCGATGCCTGTATTGTTGTCGAAGAGATACCTGTCGTCTATTACAGTGCCGATGATGTAGTCATAAGAATTACCCTGATAGGAATTGAAGTCGTCATGATATGCCTTGACGCCCAGCGTGAGCTCTGCCCGACTGCCTATGCCAAAGCGGAGGTCGGTGTTGGCTCCATAGATGTCCTCTTGGAAGATGGTCTTAAAATGGTCCCACTTCAGGGCGGTGTTCCACTGAATGTGGCCAGCGCCAAGCACATTGGGTCCTGTGGTGGAGATGAGGGGATTGACAGTGTCCTGTGCGTGGGCGGTGGTGGCACCCACGAGGGCCATAGCCGCAAAGAAAAGCAGGGCAAAGAATGTGGACAGGTTTCTGTGGGTAGGTTGTTTTTTCATTGTGGTATTGTTTTTGATTATTAGTTACTTGTTTTGTTATAGTGGAATCTTTTTTTTCATTGTCGCGTCCCTTCGGGACGCACTTGTTTTTTAAAGTCACCGCACTGCGCCTACGGCATGTACGGTGTTATTAAGGTGGGTTCTATTTATTCGTTTTTGAGAGCGCGTGCCTTCAGCACGCTGTGATGTATTTGCTTGATATACCCCACACTATTAGTGCGGGGATATTGAAAGTTTGCCCCTCCGGGGCAATTTATAGAAGTTCCCTTAATAGTCACACCTCTCCAAAGTGATTTATATAAGTATTCTTATAGGAACATGGTGATGCCCGAGGTGTAGATCTTTTCGCCCGTGGTGGGGTCCTTGTAGGTGGGCAGCAGGTTGGTGAAGAGGCGCACCCCGTGAGTCAAGCCGATGAGGTCGGTGGAGAGGGTAAACCCTACTTCGACTTTCCAGGGCTGGATGGCGGAAGAGTGGAGGATGTCGTGACTGGCATTTTTATCGTGGATGCTCGGCGATGGTTGGTTCCTGATGACAATGTAGCGCGTCACCGCATATCCGGCGAAGAGGTCGAGCGAGAGGCACAGCACCTTCTTGTTCTGCGCCACAGGGTACCACTTCAACTCGAGGGGGATGCCTAAGTGGCTGATGTAGGTGTATGCCTTCTGGGTAGTGGTGGTGGGCGTTTGCATAAACTGCAGTCCACGGACGTCGCCGTCATCCCAGGTGCCGGAAAACGCAACGTTGTAGTAGAGCGGATTCCAGGTGAAATCGTAGCGCAGACCTGTATTGAGCTGCCAGTGGGGGGACATGTTCCAGCGCACCAAGAGCGGAAGCTGCAGCGAGAATCCATATTTGCTGTAGTATGGCGAGAGTCTGTTGCCAAAGTGCAACGAGGCTCCAGCCGAGATGCCAAGGGTCAGGGAGACATCTGACTGGCGCGACTGGCAGGTGTCGGGAAGGGTGTCGCTCTGTTGGGCTTGCCCGCCGAACGTCAAACCAAGGAGGATGAGAATGATTGCAATGCGTTTCATGCTATGTAATTATTTGAGGGTTATAAGATATTAAAGGCTAACATGGTACCGTCCATCAGGCTGGGCTCGGCACGGAACAGGCTGAAGAAACCTCGGCGCTCCTGCTTAGGCTTCGGCGTGGGTGAGGATTGTGCCATGACCGCAGGCTCCGTGCTGGTAACGACCGGCTCTTCCTCCTCAACAGTCGGCATGGGTTCTTCCTGCACGACTGCTTCGGCCATGGTCTCCTCCATGACGGGGAAATCCGGCACAGGCTCCACCGCTGCCGCCTCTACCTCCATAGGCTGTTCTTCTGCCACAGACACCGAAGCCATTGCCTGCCTCTGGCGGACGGAAACACTCACCGGCTTGTCAGGAGTGGTTTCCGCCTGCCGTAAAGGCACCATCGTAGGCAACGGCAACTTCGGAGTACGGACAACCGGAGCCTGCGCCAACTGCACGCCTAGTGAGGGCGAGGGATTGGCTATTCTCCATACCGATGTCACTATAAACAGTGTTACGGTGGCAGCTGCTGCCACACGCACTGTCCAGAGGCGGACGCTGCGACGGCGTTTCGAGGCCTCCTCGGCAGCCATGCGCTCAATCATCTCGGCCAGCTGCTGCTGACGGCGGGCGTCGCGGCCGGCATGCTCTACCGATGCAAGAAGCTGCTCAAGCGTAGGTGTATCGTTATTCTTTTTCATAATCCAGTATCATTTGTTTCAGTGAACTATATGCACGTGAGAGAATGGTATACACATTCCCCTCACTGATATTCATCGTCTGGGCAATCTGCCGTGTGTCGGCATCGTCGAAATGACGCAGACGCACAGCCTGCGCCTGCCGCTGGGGCAGACGGCTGATAAAACGGAGTGCCAACTGCAGCCGTCCATCATCCTCTACAGGCTCTTCGGCAAGATTTACCACGGAATCAATATCCACTGTGGGGTGTCGGCGGCGCAACACATCGATGCAGCGCCGTTTCACGAGCATGATGCACCACGCCTCGCGGTTGGCCACAAGGCGCAGCTTTTTGCGGTCGTTCCAGAGGGTGACAAAACAATCCTGCACCACGTCGGCCGCTTCTTGCTCGTCGTGGAGCAGACTCTCGGCCATGCGCTGCATGGCGGGCTGCAAAGGCAGATAGTCGGATTCGAATTGTTTTGTTTCACTGTTCATGCCTTGTAGTCGCAAAAGGGTGCCAAATCTTACACGCCTTTCGAAAAAAAAGTGAGAAAAGGAAGCCTACCTGCCGAGAAGAGACTCGGCAGCAAAGCGGTAGCCTTCCAAGCCGAGACCGCATATCACCCCCTTGCACACATCGCTGAGGAGGGAATGGCGGCGGTATTCCTCGCGGGCAAAGATATTGCTGATGTGCACCTCGATGACGGGCGAGGTGATGGCGGCGATGGCATCGTGGATGGCCACGCTGGTGTGGCTGTAGCCACCCGCATTAAGCACTATGCCGTCGGCCGAGAAACCCACCTCGTGCAGACGGTTGATAATCTCACCCTCCACATTGCTTTGGTAATAGCCTATTTCCGCCTGCGGGAAACGCTCGCGGAGGCCGGCCACCATCTGTTCCATGGTGACGGTGCCGTAAATCTCAGGCTGGCGCTGCCCTGTCAAGTTCAAATTCGGCCCGTTTATTATTTCTATTCTTTTATTCATATTCCTCAATCATTTGTCATCATTTTAAATCCAATCCATTGCCCAATCTACGGTTATCAACCGAACAGCGGCATACAACACCATATCCATCCTTTCTTCACAATCGAGAACAGCAGCAACAGCAGCACCAGCCCTGCCCCGATACGGAGCAACACCCTCCATTGCCGCCCCCTGCGCAGCATCCTCCGCTGGCGCTCCTCTTCTCTATTCTCTTCTTTCTTCATGGTATATTTTCTTAAACAGGTGCATCACACAGAAACAGCAATAGCCCTCAGCAAGTCCCTCTGCCACGTGCTTATGCCCATTCATAACACGTAATGATAACGCCTATTTACACATATTATTGTTGTTACATGGCAAAAGGCAACCATATAGATTCATTTTTGACGAATAAGAATAGCACGAACCATCACCGCACTGTGTCTTACGGCTTGTAGGGTGTTATTGAGGGTCACACCTCTCCGAGGTGATTTATCGATTATTGGAGGTGACCATAAATACTATTTTACTATTCAAAAAAATCATCGTATCTTTGCACCACGAAACAATCGGTCTATGCACCCCTATATCCTACTCTACAAGACACTGATGCCCGGCAAGTACCGCCATTACATGCAACTGGCACAGGGAAACGTGGACAAATGCCACGAGACGCTGCTTCACGGCACCTTTTACGAGGAGTACGACCTCTACCACTTTGCCGCCCTCAGCGAACCCGAACGCCGCACCTATCTCACCGATGCCGTGCGCAACAAGATTTGCCGCCACGTGAACAGTCGCAACGGTGAGCGCATCGTCCACAACAAATGGCTGACCTATCAATGCCTGAAGCCATTCTACCACCGCATGGTGTGGCGACTCTCCTCCGTTGACAATATCACGGACATCCTGCACAGCGGTGCCGACACCCGTCAGCTGGTGGCGAAGCCCACCAACCAATGTGGCGGACGAGGCATACGCCTGCTCGTCTCATGCGACGCGACTGAATGCCGCCACACCCTCGAGACCCTCCTGCACAGCGAGAGCGGACAACACCCCGAATGGATTATCGAGCAACGTATTGTGCAGGATGAGCGGCTGGCACTATGGAACCCCGACTCGGTCAACACCATCCGCGTCAACACCTTCAACCACAACGGGACGATACGTCATTTCACCTCCTTCATCCGCACCGGTCGCAAAGGCAGCTTTGTCGACAACGGGGCGCAAGGCGGCCTCTTCGCCTCCATCGACGACACCACGGGCGTCATCTTCACCGACGGCTACGACGAACGCGGCCAGCGTCATCCCTCCCACCCCGACAGCCAGGTGCCTTTCCTCGGGCAATCCATCCCCCGTTGGGACGAACTGCTGCGCCTCACCGAGGCCATGGCACTGCGCATGCCCTCCATGACCTACATCGGTTGGGACCTCGCCCTTACCCACGACGGATGGGAACCCGTGGAAGCCAACCGAGGCGAGTTCGTGGCACAACAAATGACGCAAGGCCGCGGACTCCGCAAAGAGTTTGAGAAGATGTGCGGCCTTGGCAAGGAATAGTTATTCTAATGGCACTTCGCCAGCCGATGTTAAGGGCTAGAGCATCATCACAGATTTTCTGATACGCCACAGCATATCGACATTCCACACACTGTCGCCAGGCAGCTGATAACGGCAGTTGCCCTGGGAATTGGCAGTGAAAATCGTCTCGCCATTGGGCGTAAGACGCACCTCCCCTCTCTCGGAGAGTTTGAAGAGCTCGTCGCCCAACACAGCCTGTATCACTGCCAGGGGATCCCACATCTTTTGCCCCGTGTCGCAGTTGCATTTCATATACACCTGCTTTATCGGGTGGACATTGGTCCACGATATATCTCCAATAACTGTCTCGGGCTTGTATTCAATGGCATCGCCCACCTCACCGGGCGAGAAAACCATATCCACATCCTTAGGCCAGAGGCGGAAGAACCTAAGACTGAAATCTATCGCCTGCATGAAGTTATAATCGGGTTCCACCTCTTCACTAAACACACCGCCCATCACATAGGCGCACTTCACCTTCTGCCGCACCAGTTCCACGCCATTCAAAGGCGAATACCCATCGCCTTCCGACTCCAACAACTGGGCCAGAGCCGTGACGAAACCTGTCGACACAATACTCACCGAATGGTCGGGCTGTTCCGCCAACAACTTACGATACAGCTTCCACCCGTCGGGCAGCGTGCTGTAATCGGACAGCGTCCGTCCGAACATCCTTGTGCCGTCGGCATTCCTATAGTCCGGAAGCCCAGAATAGTCAATCCACACTTGGGGATTGGCAACACCGCTGCGCTCCAGCCCAATGGGGATAGAGGGGTGGCCGAAATAAGTGTTCATCACATCGGCTATTTCAGCATTGTTTTCACCCATTCGATCCACCACAACTCCCAACAGTTTGCAACGCCCCTTATCATGATAGCGATACAACATCTGCATGGAGAAAAGGTCATCGGTCGACGAACCCAAATCGGTATCCAGTATCACAAGCGGAGCACCTGTATATCCCAATGGCCTGATATTCTCACCTGTGCACGATGAAAACAATGTCATAAAGAATGCTGCAATGCATGCCAACATCAAGCATTTAATCCTTTTCATATTATACAATTATAAATAGTTCGATTTTTCTTTCACTCTTTATAACGACTATGTACGTTGATTATTGTTGTGGTGGAATAAAAACATACGGCATTAATTAAATAATAACACATATCTAATTGGCGTTATTTAGAGGACAGATATTATTACAAAGAAACATTTCCTCATGCTCACAAAACCAGTTAAAATATACAAATCCACCATCAGTTGTGTGATGTACGTATTGCTATTCTCGGCCGGCATTGCATTCTGCATTTGGGTTGTTATCTCCAATTTCAACAATGACGCCCCCTCATGGATAATGGTATTAGCCTTGGGGGGCATGGCAGTGGCATGCGTCTATCAAATGATATACTACATCCGCTGCCGCCACGAAAGGATTGTCATTACCGAGCAACTCCTTACCATATCCCAATGCGTCAAACAGACAAAGAGCGGAGACTGGGCACAGGTAAAGAATGTCAAACTACAGTGGAGAGACATCAATCACATCAAGGCCCAATGGGAAAGACCCACCAGCAAGAGCATACGCAAGAATGTACTTGTCAGTGCAGGGAAGAAAGACGTCTACCTGATTGACCCGGACATATACGATGTCCTCTTTCTGGAAAAGAAACTACAGAAGTATCAACGCCAATACGGGAGTACCAACAGGAGATAGGGAAAACTCATCCAACCACTCAACATGACACAAAAAACAGAGCCACCTGCATGGGTGGCTCTGCTATTAAATAGAGTTGGAATCAATTAGATGATACCCTGGGCAACCATAGCCTTGGCAACACGCATGAAACCGGCGATGTTAGCACCCTTCACGTAGTTGATGTGGCCATCAGCCTCGCGACCGTGCTCAACGCACATGTCGTAGATGTTGTTCATGATGGTGTGGAGGTTCTTGTCAACCTCTTCAGCGGTCCAGTTGCGGTGCTCAGCGTTCTGGCAGATTTCGAGACCAGAGGTGGCAACACCACCGGCGTTGACAGCCTTACCGGGGCCGAAGGGAACCTTAGCGGCCTGGATAGCGGCGATAGCGGCGGGCTGGCAACCCATGTTGGAGACCTCAGCAACATACTTCACGCCATTGGCGAGCAGCATCTTGGCATCTTCCTCAGCGAGCTCGTTCTGGAAAGCGCAGGGCATAGCGATGTCGCACTTCACAATCCAAGCCTTCTTGCCGGCGGTGAACTTAGCCTGGCCGGGGAACTTGGTGGCCATATCCTCAACCTTGTTGCGGTTGCTGGCACGCATATCGAGCATGTAGTCGATCATCTCCTTGGTGATACCGTCGGGAATCTCGCAGACACCGTCGGGGCCGCTGATGGCGACAACCTTGGCACCCAGCTCAACAGCCTTGGTTGCAGCACCCCAAGCAACGTTACCGAAGCCGGAGAGAGCAATGCGCTTGCCTTCCATCTTGTCGCCTTTTTCCTTCACCATGCGCTCGACATAGTAGATAGCACCGAAACCGGTAGCCTCGGGACGGATCAGAGAACCACCCCAGCCATAGCTCTTACCAGTGAGGGCACCAGTGCTGTGCTCGCGGGCCAGTTTCTTGTAAGCTCCATATAGGTAGCCAATCTCGCGGCCGCCAACGCCTACGTCACCAGCGGGGCTGTCCTGATCGGGACCGATGTTGCGCCACAGCTCATACATGAAGGCCTGGCAGAAACGCATGATTTCAGCGTCGCTCTTTCCAACGGGGTCGAAATCGGCACCACCCTTACCACCACCGAGGGGCAGGTTGGTGAGGCTGTTCTTGAAGATCTGCTCGAAACCGAGGAACTTCAGCATGGAAACGTTCACTTTCGGGTGGAAGCGGAGACCGCCTTTATAAGCACCGAGGGCAGCATTGAACTGGACACGATAGCCGAGGTTGGTCTGCACCTGACCCTTATCGTCAACCCAGGTCACGCGGAAAGTGAAGATACGGTCGGGCTCAACAATGCGCTCGACAATCTTAGCAGCCTCAAATTCGGGATGCTTGTTGTATTCTTCCTCGATGGTCTCTAAAACCTCGCGAACTGCCTGTAAGTACTCGTTTTCACCCGGATGTTTGGCTTCCAGGTTAGCCATAATTTCGTTTACTTTCATGGTATTTAATTATTTATATTAAACAATGTGTTATTTTTGAGATAACAAATATACAACCTTTTTTTGATATAAAACAATTATTTTGTTAATTTTTTCACACAGAATCCCCAAGACAATACCAACCAGCTGCTTACACGCACCAACCACCCACCAAAAACAAATCGCCGGAACCACACCTGTCACTTCACATCACGCACCAACCGGACCGATTGTCGGAAGCAACGCTGATTGACCACAGAGGCATAAGCTCGGCCTTCATAAAAATACATAAAATAGGCCTCCTTGTCGCCTTTGGGAGTGGCTGTCCAATACAGCCCTGCCATCCCTGGCTGCGGCGGATTATTAGCCCATACATAGTCAGATGCAGGGAGGAATACGGCTCCGGACTTTTGCATCTGTTCCCATTGTGCCCGAGAGAGTTTGTTATCATTCCAGCTGATACAACCCGGACAGAAAACAATGCCCTTTGGGTTCTGCCACCTGTCGGGCAATAATATCAACCCATGTATCCCATTAACCGTACCTGTCCCCCGTTTCAACTCAGCGTCTTTCCTATACACCAGCACAAAGTCCCACTCGCCGAAGCTCAATGTACGCCATCCAGAATCGGCGCTACACAAATAATTGCCCCAATCACAGAAGGAAGCATAATTTCTATTATCCAATGAATTGATCTCAGGCTTGTCTCCTGTCCCCCCACGCAAAATAACCGCCGTAATCCCATGGATTAAGCACAAAAGTGCGACCATGTGCGTCAAGATTTCCCGGCGCAAAATACACCTTTTTCAAATAACTCACCGTAAAAGTGCATGTGCTTGTATCACATTCTGCCTCCTGGGAATTACCCTCAGTCAACTCCTTATGGCATGCTGCCAAACACAAAACCATTACCCCTGCATACAGCAGTGGGACGACTTTGTTTCTATGGATTGTAATCATATCGGGTAAGTGTTTTCAAACCAAAAGCAAAAACGCTCATCCTGCCTACTCACTGCCGGTTCTGCACCGGCACATGCTCACACCCTACAGATAGCAGGTGTTGACAAAGTTCTGAATGCGGGGACGGACATAGTCGCGTTCCTCGATATGAGCCATGTGTGCCACATTGTCGAGCAGCAAGACCTCGGCATGACGAGCCACCATCGCTTGGGCCAAAGCCACCTCGAGCGATATACGGGGGTCGTTTTTGCCATAGACGAACAGGGTGGGCACTTCCAGCTGCTGCAACACATGCAGCCGCGAGGGACGATCAGCCATACCCCGCTGGGCAGCGATGATACTTTCCTCCTTAGTCTCAAGGCATTGGTCTTGAATATCCTTTATCTCTTGGTTCATTACCTCGCGCTTGGAGATGTCGAATAGCGAAGGCACAAAGCTGACGATATAGCTGGCACGGTTCTTAGCCACCTGGTCGCAAGTAGCCATACGGCGTTCGATAATCTCATCGGTGTCGGGCAGAGCATGCGAGTGGAGCAGCCCCAATCCACGAAGGCGGTGGGGAAACAGGTCGGCAAAAGCCAGTGCCACATAACCACCCATGGAATGCCCCACCATCACACACTGTTCCACATGGGCGTCGTCAAGCACCGCCTTGACGGCACGGGCCATGAAATCCATCGAGTGCACCTCGTAGAAACATTCGCTATAGCCATGGCCAGGAAGGTCGATGGTGATGACGTGCATGGAACGCATAAAGGAGAGGACATACGAACTCCATATATCGAGATTTTGAAGATAGCCATGAAGCAGAACTAATGTCTGTTCGTGCTCTCGGCCCTCATCTCGATAGTGCAATGTATGTTCTTCATAAACAATAGTCTTGTGCTGTTCCATTGCCAACTATTTATTACCAGTTACGAATGGCAAAATTACACTTTTTTTTTGAACTAGCAAAAATAAAATCCAAAAAATAGATAGAAAGCGCCGCAACCACCTATCCACCAATGCGTCATAGGAAGCGCACAGTCACAGGAGCCACCCTCCTCCCCTGTTTGTAGGCCACATTGCCGTAGGCGGAGAGATGGACACGGTCGGCACTGATGCCACAAGCCACAATATAATTGCGCACAGCAGTAGCCCGCAGCAGCGACAAGTTGTAGGCCAGCTGGTCGTCAGAACCTTCAACATTAAGCTCCAGCTCTATCTGGCAGCTGGCATGCTGCTGCATGAATTGGGCAAGGACCTTTAGCTCCTGAAGAGCTGTCGGCTGCATCTGCGCCGTGCCGCCATAGAAAATGGTCAGAGGCAGCGGCAGGGGCTCAGGCAAAGCCCTGAGCTGTTCGAGGGTATAACCGTCTATTGCCACGCTGTCCTGTTTACCACCGACAACAATAATGGTAGGCACATAAAGCCAGTCGGCCTCAGCAAGCAAAGCGTATGGCTTGCCACGATAGATGGAGAAGAGTGCGAGCGTGTCGAGCTGCCTATCCACTAAGCTGCCCAGTGTATGTTGGCGCCACACCTCCACCATATCCACCTGCCTCAGCACATCAGCAACCTCTTCCATGTCCACCACCAGACGGCAGTGGGCACTGGAGGTGTCGTGGCGTGTGGCAAAACTATAGCATGCACTCTTGCCATGAGGTTTGGTTTCGGACAAGTAATAAACACGGCTCTCCCCCCTGCCAAAACTGAGTGAAGACTCGCCGAAGGCTCCGTTCACGCCACGTCCCATATTGACAGGCCGCGACCACTTGGTCCAATTGTCAATATCGTTTCGCGTCACACAATATATGTCGCCATAGCCCAACCCCCGGGCATCAGTGACATAATAGAGTGTGCGCATATTGTGACTGAGAATGGGACTATGCTCGCAATAAGGGGTATTCACTCCCAACCCAAGATTCAGTGCTTCGCCTGTGGACTGGCTGGAGGAGAAGGGTATGTAATAGATATCAAATGCGGGAGCATGGTCACCATGATAATAGCTACCGGTTTTTTGCACATTGAGCCCCCCTGGCCGGTCAGAAACAAGCAGCATCCCGCTTCCATCCTCCAGCATATAGGCATCTTGCTCTATGTAGGGTGTGTTAACAGGGAAGCCAAAATGGTCTTGCAGCTGCCAAACACTGTCAGACAGCACCTCGGCCGACCATATATCGCCTGCGATACCCAACAGCACCATGCGCCCACCATCGTAGAAGTTGTATGGCACCACTTCAGTGGTGCATCCTTCCACCTCCACATCTCCTCTTTTCTGCCATCTGGCATTCTTGCCTACGCCCTGACGAGCATAGCCGATGGCGGTATGTCCATTGCGGATATAGTTAAAACAAAGATAATTGTCCGAAGGATGCGCCAGCAGATGCGAAATGCTGTCGGCCGACAGCTCCAAACGCGACACAGTGGACACATTGTCGGCCAGCAGTGACGACAGCTCGGCATATTCTTTGCTGCACACATCTTCGAAACAAAGGTCGAACTTCTGCATCCTTGTCCGTGCCGCAGCCCACTCCTTGCGCACTATTTGAGGCTGCAGAATACGCTGCAACGCCACAAAGGAGGCCTTGCGTCCCATAAGCAGACGAACGTTGGTCTCCATCTGCTCGTAATTGGCCTCTTGGGTGGGTTGGGTAAGGTCGATAGAGTCGACAACTGAGGCACGTTCCAAATCAGCACTTATCGACATGCGGTAGGGATAGTCCGGATGTGCCGACTGGAACGAACGTATTGGTTCTCCATTCCCCTCCTCGGCATACCATTCATAATAATGCCTATACACTTCTGAATACTTCTCATCGAGCGAGAATTTAGAGAGGTATATCTGAGCCGCACGCTGGCTGCGCTCTTGAGTAACCATATTACGCAAACGCGCCAGGGCGCTGTCGGCCAAAGGAGAATCGCCATGCTTGAGGACATAATCTGCCAGCTCCTCAGGGGTGGAGAGGGTGCCGTAAGTATCGCTGTGCAACTGTTGCAGACGGTCAAGAGCCTCAAGGTAATAGTCGCCACGAGGATAGCGTTCCAAATAGCGCCTATATGACTCTTCGCTATCGATATTGCGGGCACGGAGGTAGGCTATGCGGCTTTTTTGTCGCATCGCCGCCAGCTGCAACGCAGCACTTGCAGGATAAAGTGCCACAGCCGAGTCGATGGCATCCTCGGTATCAAACTGGGACACATAGCGTGGTGCCAGCCGGGCTAATGCAGCCTCGGCAGAGTCGGCCTCACTGGTATGGGGGTGAGACAGCATGAATAGGTAATAGCCCTCCATGGTGTTCTCATTGCATATCTCCTGATAGTCGTCTGAAAGCATCTTGGCGCGAAGCCGTTTCACCATCTCGGCATTGTCAGGAAAGGCATTGATAAAGGAGATAGCCTCAGCCTCATCAATCAGAGGAACATGCGAACGCACATATAGCACCGCCTGTGCCTCTATCTCTTTGCGTAGCTGGCGTATTACCGGAATAGTTATCCCTTTACGGATAAGCTTCTGCACTTCCCGGTAACGACCTTTGTCCTGCACCCATGCCGTATACAGCACCTCGGCCCGCTGGGCATAGCCCGCTGCCAGCGTTAGGCTATAATACGGATTCTCCGGAGCAGAGTAGAACGACGCCATCTCCATCAGGTTGGCCACATTGTCGGGCGACTGGGCATACACTTTCGCCATCCGCACATACTGCTCTTCGTATCTTGCGGCCAACGAATCGTCCTGACCCATCGCCACACTGCATGCGGCCACTACCAACAACAACAAAGACAACAGTCTTCTCATAGCTTCTACCACCTTAGAATGTCAAACTCTTTAATATGTTGACAAACTCCTTCTCCATCATCGGATAGGTGGCGCGAGTGGTCTCTAAGCGAAACTCCACCACCGTATTCTGCACCTTAAAGTATACCATCCTAAACTGATAGTCTTTCTTATCCTGCACGTTAGTGTAGGCACCCACATAACCCATGCCTCCGGTCTTGGGCAGCCCCACCCCCTCGGTATAGTCGCTTAACGACTGATAAGGTTCCTTGCTATAGCGTTCGAACACAAAGTCAAACAGCGAAGCGGTATAATTTTTACGCACATAGATACGCAAGAAGGGCAGAGTGGTGTCGCCCTTTGAGGCAACCACTTGGTCGGTATAATAATATAGATACCGCAGAGTATTGGCATCCACCTTCTCAGTGTTTAAATATTTCCACTTGCTTGGGAAATTGAATTTCACCTTTGTGCCAGGGATCGACACCTGAGCCTGCGCGACGGCTCCAAATACCACTACAAACAAAGCCACGGTAAGCAGCCTACGGAGGTCACTCTTGTGAGAAAAAAGGGAACGGAAAATGTTTTTCAT
Organism: Bacteroidales bacterium; assembly: GCA_017428115.1. Taxonomy (GTDB): domain Bacteria; phylum Bacteroidota; class Bacteroidia; order Bacteroidales; family P3; genus Colimorpha. Next base: position 15,946 of record JAFRRK010000085.1, read on the forward strand.
ATCTAATCGCGATTTACTATCTGGTTATAAAAATCGAGCAACTGTCGTGTCAGTTGTTCGTTGCCATACTGCTCAACAATCATTTGGGCGGCATTGGCACCTATTTGGCGGCGAAACTCAGGGTCGTTAACACATCTCTGCAATTGCTCGACAAATTGTTGTGGAGTGTCGGCAATAAGCACATTCTTGCCATCGGTGCAGCCAATGCCTTCGGCTCCAATGCTGGTGGTGACAACCACCTTGCCTGCCGACATGGCCTCTATTATCTTCACCCGTATGCCACTTCCGCTCAACAAAGGCACCACGTTAATCTGTTTGCTGGCAATAAAGTACATTGCATCAGGCACCTCCCCAACCACCTTCACACCTTCCTGCTGTAGGCGCATCAGGTCGTCGGGCATCTTACGCCCCGCCAAATAGAGGGTCAGCTGAGGCATGCTCTGATGAATCAAGGGCCACACCTGTTTCAAAAACCAGCGCACCCCCTCTTGGTTAGGCATCCAATCCATCGAGCCCAAGTGGAACAGCGAGTCGGGTTCCTCATCCACCTGCACATCGGTCTCAGGAGTAATGCCAAAGGGAATTGACAACATAGGGCGGCGGCAACCCATCTCACGCATCTTCTGCGCATCGTTGTTGGTGATGCTTACTACGGCATCATAGTCGTTGAGATGCTCACGCTCATATGCCGCAAGAGTCAACGACAGATGTTTCAGATACCACTTCTTGAATGGATTACGCTCACTTTGCGCCACCCGCTGCCATATAGTGTGCTCCACATTGTGTGCCCTCAACACCACCTTGGCATCGCTATGCCTACGGATAATCGGCACATAGGGGGTGAGAAACACACTCTCCACATGCACCACATCAAAACATTCCTCCTCCAACACCTGCATCAGACGGGTGGCAAACGCTTTGCTAATAAAACGCTTCACATGGTACGACTCGCCACATAGCACAGCCACTCCCGCATCGATGGGGTGAATACCCAAGTCTATCTTCACTGCCTCAAAACGAGTGGCCTTGAGATAGGTTTCCGTCATACTGCTCTCCAACACCGGATGCTTGTCACTGCAAAGTGAAAGCACTCTTACCTCACACCCCTCGGACAGCAAGCCCTGCGTGATGCTGTTCATCGCCAGTGTGCCACCATCAACAGGTGGGTAAGGCGGTTTGTTGCAAAGCTGTAAGACCTTCATATAGAAAAAAGTAGAAAAGGAAGATACGCCAATGCGATCAATGCCAGACGCAGATACCTTTCAGCGTTTAGTATTAAGCCCTACTCCTCAACAGGAAGGGCCTTGAAACCCTTGCCCATAATCTCTGAACTCTCTATCACATTCACGAATGCCGAGGGGTCGAGACGGCGCAGATTGGCACGCAGCTTCACAAAGTCGGCACGCTCCATGGTCACATAAATCATCTTACGCTCAGTACCGTTATAAAGGCCCTCGCCCGTGATGCAGGTACCGCCACGGTGCATCTCGTTGAGAATATAGTCTTTCACCTCATCCAACTTGTCGGTAACAATGAAAGCGGTCTTGTAGCTCTTCGTACCTTCCACCACCAAGTCAATAACCTTACTCTCCACAAAGATGAGGATGATTGAATAGATGGGCAGACGGATGTCGCCAACGGCAATCAAGGTTGTCAGCGTGATGCAGCTGTCGACAATCAGCACCAGCGTGCCAAGCGAAATCTTGGTATACTTATGCAGAATCATCGATATAATGTCGCTGCCGCCCGAAGTAGCGCCACTACGGAATATCATACCGATAGCCACACCATAAATCAGTCCGGCAACAATCGTGTTCAAGAAATAGTCAGGCACAAACCAGCCCCCACCGTCAGTAATAGGCACCATCGAAAAACCCTCAATAGGCTGTGCCACAATAGGGCCGTCGTGTATCACAGGGTTATATCCCCACACATTCTCAAACAGTAAGGTAAACAAAAAAATCAAAATGGTCGAAATCACCGTCTTCACACCAAACTTTGGCCCCAAAATCAAAGTGCCGATAATCAGCAGGGGCACATCCATACAAATAGCATAGAAGGCAATCCTCCATGGCCACAAAGTGTTCAGCACATTCGACAATCCGTATGTACCTCCTGGGGCCATAATATACGGGTTCACAAACATTACGTCGCCAGCAGCAAATAGGGCACTGCCCACCACCAGCAGCAGATAGGCTACAAACTGCTGCTTAAACTCTTTTTTCTCCATTTAACTCTACTTCTTTTTTATACATTGATTTGTGTAAAAACACATTGCGCCAACCCTTGGCACAACCTTAAAAATGCAAAGGTACAAAATTATTTTCATTCTCCACAAAAATAAGTCTTCTCTCACTCAACCGACACGTCAAAGTAGTAGCCGACCCTTGCCTGAGATACCGCAACCAGCCAGCTCTTCTCCCCGAACACCGATTTCATTCTTCGCTATGCCAATACTGCCTTCCATACACGACCTTTTGGCTGTGGCTAGTGCGACACGAGTTTGCCGTTCTAATTATCGGACAACATACGGCAAACAAGCGGGAAGCAAACGGCAAAGTGTTGTAGCCACTTATACACTTATAAAAGAAGAAAAACCGATGTCATCTATAAAAGAAGAAAACCCGATGTCATCACGACACCGGGTTCACCTATAATAAAATACATATGAAACGGCCCTGTGAAGGGTCTGAATCATCTAATTTACTAGAACGAGTAACGGACATGCAGCAACGCGCTCCAAGTGGAGAGGAAGTTGCTGTAGCTATGCCAGTTGGGCTCGGTGAAGGTGTAGTTGCCATTTTTGTACTGCAGGATTGTCTCGCTGCTGAGCTGTTTGAGACAACCCCAGTTGCTGTTGAGCATGTTGGCAATGTTGTTGATGTCGGCACCGACTTGAAGGGTGGTCTTGCGGCCGCCTACGTTGAAGTAGAACTCTTGGTCGATACGGAAGTTGACGCGATTGGTCCAGGGGCATAGGGCACCATTGCGCACAGAGTATTCGCCACGGTGGGCACTGAGGTAGCTGTCGTTCTGGATGAAGGAGGCAAAAGCATCGCGGTTGGCATCGTCGGCAAAGGGCATATTGGCAAGGTCATCCTCTGTGGGGACATACAGGAGCTGGGCAGTATTGATGCCGGTATTCTGGTCGGTGGTCATCAAGTAGGAATGGCGAGCCTGATTGTAGCTGCCCACATAGCCAATATTGTAGCCTTCGTAGAAGAGGCCGAGCTTGGTGGAGGTGTAGGGGCCTTCGTAGATTGAGTAGCTGGCACTGGCAATAAGACGGTTGGGAGTCACATAGTAAGAGTAGCCGAGTTCAGGGCTGTTATCGCCATTGCGACGATAGAGCTGTGCGATGTTGTACACCTGGTCGCCTGCACCATCGGTAACAGACATGCTGAAGCTGTGGGTATAGGCAGCCATGAGGTCGAGACCCCAGGCAAAGTTCTTCTCCAACTGTGCGGTGAGGGAGAAATACTGGCCATGGAGGTCGGAAGCGTTATATAGGTAGTAGCCGCTCATCTTGCCGTTGGCACTGTTGCGGATATTCTCGCTGGTGTAGGTGGGGCGCTTCTCAGGCTCACCGGGGAGCTGGATGCTGTCGCCCAATTTGTAGCCAAGGGTGGTGGCTACAACTTCGTTGAAGTTGTAGGAATAGATGCCTTCGAGTGTACCCTTGATGCCGAAGGGCAGGCGGGCATCGACGGCGAGCGAGGTCTTCCAGCTGGTGGGCATGCGGAGATCCTTAGCCAGGATGGTGGTGCTGGTAGGAGCGGCCAAATCCTGCTGTTGGAATGCGTTGCCTGCGTATATGCTATTGATGATGTCGGTGCGGTCGGGAGCGAAGGGGAATACCTGCTGACCAGTCTGTAGGTTGGCGATGTACTGATATTGGAGCACATTGGCGTTGCCGGCAGCGCTAACCAGCCACACATTGGGGATACGGCCGGTGAAGAGGCCGGTACCACCACGGAGGACAACCTTGTGGTCCTTGGTGACATCCCAGTTGAAGCCTACGCGGGGCGACACATTGACGGTGAGGCCGGGAAGGTCGGCAGTGCTGAGACCGGCGAAGGAACTTTCGGGATAGGCGGCAGCAATGTCGGAGAACTCCTTGTTGAGGTTATTGTTGGGGAAGTTGACGATGGGCATCTCCAAGCGCAGACCTGCAGTGAGTTTGAAGTATTTGCTGAACTCCATCTCGTCCTGTGCGTAGAGGGAGGCCTGGTTGTAGTCGAAGGTGGGATAGACTGTGGCGGTGGGATTGTCGAGGTTGGCGTGGGTAATCATCATCGACAGTGGCAATCCACCAGTTTTGAAGGTCTCCCATGAGTCGAAGATATACCAGCCTGCGCCACCCTGCATGAAGCCGTTGACCACACGGTTGGTCTCATACTGAATACCACCGATGATGTTGTGGATACCGGTGGTGTAGGTAACCTCATCGGTGAAATTATAGGTGTTCACACGACGGGTATTCATATAGGTGAAGGGGTCGATACCGAAGGTGGTATAGAAAGCATATTGGGTTTCGCCGTTGTCATCGGTATAGGGCTCAAGAATATCAACTGTGGGGAACAGGTCGCCATCGAACGAGCGGGGTTCGTTCTGATAAGACCAAGTGGCACGGAGGGTGTTGGTACCCTTGCCCTTGAAAATGCGGCTGTTTAATTCAGCTGCCAGAGAGGTGAAGTTCTGCTCCTGATAGTAGCGAGCCGACTTGAAATATAGCGAATACTCCGACTGACGACCTTGGCTGTTGCGGTTGAAGGTATAGTCGGTGCCGCCGATATTGACGGTGGTGTTGGTGCCACCTATGGGGCTCATTGAAGAGGAGGGCTGGTTAGAGCCGTGGGTATGGGTGTGGTTGAAACGGATGTTGAAGTTGTTGTTGGCATTGATGTTCCAGTCCAAACGAGCCAGCACCTTATAGTCGGGGGTGCTCAGCGAGTAGTCTTGATAAGGACCAGGGTTGTAGCCGTATCGCTCCTGTAGGAAGGAGGATATCTCATCCATACGGGCCACTGTGGGACGGTTGTAGGTGCTGCTGCCGCCCCACTCGTCAGTCTCGCTTTCACGGGCACGGCGGGTTGAGCCGGGCACATCATCCATTGTGTATTCGGCATTGACAAAGAAGAAGAGTTTGTCCTTAACGATGGGACCGCTGAGGGTCAAACCCATGACATTGTTAAGAAACTCGCTATTGGGCAATTCGTTGTCCTCGACCATGATGCCGCGGAGGGCTTGGCTGGTGTAATAGTCGTAAACCGAGGCATGCCACTCGTTGCTGCCGTGCTTGGTAACCACGTTGATGGCGCCACCCTGGAAACCGCTCTGACGCACATCGAAGGGGGTAAGGTTGATCGAAATCTGCTCGATAGCATCGATAGAGATGGGGCTGCCGCCTGCGGGCAGGTTGGAGCCGATGCCGAAGGCATTGTTGAACGAGGCACCGTCGACTGTGACAGATGAACCACGGTAGTTGCCGCCACCTGCGGCAAAGCCGCCACCTACCACAGAGGCCTGCGGGGTGAGCTTCATGATGTCGTTCATGCTACGGCTGGTGGTGGGGATTTTGGCGATGGTGCGGCTGTCGATCATGGTGTTGGCACCCGAGTTCTGGATGTCCATGTTGCTGCTCACACCTTCGGCGGTCACGGTCACGGCTTCCAGAGTGGTGGAAGAGACCTTGAGAGAGAAGTCGAGCACCAGGGTACCACTCAGAGGAGCATACACATTGGTGACGGCATAGGGCTGATGGCCCATCATCTCAGCCTTAATGGTGTAAGGGCCGCCGGCAACAACACCGTTGATTCGGTACGAGCCGTCGCGGTTGGAGAAGGCATGATAGGTGATTCCCGTGGGTTTGTAAATCGCGGTAATCATCGCATCCTGCAGGTTTCCATTGGCATCGGTGACATGGCCGGCAATGGAAGCTGTTGTCGACTGCGCATAAGCCGTTGTGGAGAACAGCACGGCAAAGAGGACAACTAGCAAACTTTTAATTGTCTTACTCATGACTTGATTTTTTAATGAATATAAAAGGGTTAATTAACATTTATTCAAATTACTATCTTTTATTTGTCACAGGAAACTTCTCGTCCTTAAAACAGATGGCAAAGAGCACGGCCACCAGCAGCGCATATCCGGCAAACACATACCACGCCATGCTCCAATTAGGCTCGGCCGCATAAACCACATAGTGGTCTACCACCTTGCCTGCCGCCCAGGTGCCCAGGGTTGCGCCCAACCCGTTAGTCATCAGCATAAACAGCCCTTGGGCAGACGAACGTATATCGTCCGACGTGGCATACTCAACATATAGTGAGCCTGAGATATTGAAGAAGTCGAATGCCACCCCATACACTATGCAGCTGAGTATGAGCATCCACACTCCGCTGCCCGTGTCGCCCGCACCAAATAGGCCAAATCTCAGCACCCATGCAACCATCGATATAAGCATCACCTTCTTGATGCCAAACTTGCGTAGGCAGAAAGGTATAAGCAGTATACACAGTGTCTCCGACAGCTGGCTCAACGAAATGAGCGCATTGGCATTGTGTGCCCCCCACGTGTTGGCAAATTCTGGCACCGACTGGAAATGGGTGATAAAGGTGTTGGCGTAGCCGTTGGTAATCTGCAGCGAGGCCCCCAAGAACATCGAGAAGAGGAAGAAAATGGCAAACTTGGGCTCTTTAAACAGTCGGAAAGCACTAAGACCCGACACTTCGGCAAACGAGCGCGACGGACGCTCCTTCCCCAAGCAGGGGCAAGGAGTGAGCGTAAGTGCATACACACTGAGCACCAGGCTCAATGCACCCGACAGCAGAAATTGCTCGTGCGAGTGTTGGAACTGCACACCCTGTCCATTTTTTATAAAATTCACCGCCAGCATACAGCAAATGAAGCCTATGGTGCCAAAAACCCTAATGGGCGGGAAGTGCTTAACTGAGTCGAGCCCTGCCTTATCCAGTCCCGTATAGGCCACCGAATTGGCAATGGCTATTGTGGGCATAAAGAATGCCACACTTATAGTATACAACGCAAAGAATGGCCCAAACTGAAGTGCTTCGGCATTCATCATGGCATACACACCCGCCGCCACCATAAAGAGCCCCGCAATACCATGACACAGCGACAACACCTTCTGCGCCTGTATCCACTTGTCGGCCACAATGCCCATCACTGCAGGCATAAATATCGACACTATGCCCTGCACGGCAAAGAAAAGCCATATCTTGCCCACAAGCCCCACCTGGGCCAAATACCCACCCATAGAGGTGAGGTAGGCACCCCAGACAGCAAACTCGAGGAAATTCATTATTATCAGACGCAGCTTGATATTCATGGCAATATTACATAATGATATAATACAATTGAAATGCAAAAATACAAAAAATATCCTAAACAGCACAAAGGAGAGGCACAATAATTGCAAAATTAACATTTTGGGGGTACAAAACAACCTCCACCTCCCCTGCCCTGGCGACATGCCAGCCAAGGGCTATCTAACTCTTATCCTGCCTTGTGAGTGGGCATATTTCGAAGCCTCCACCACACCACCGCAAAAGTCACGCAGGTATCTCTCCAGAGCTTCGGCATAGGGACATACGGCCGCGTCTACAACCCTCGCCCCCGGGAAACGATGGCCGTCGCCCTGATGCATCAGCGTATAATCGCAGCCCGCCACACGATAGATGCGCCAAGGGTCTAGAGGCACCCAACGACCGAGGAAAGAATCATACACTGCCACATTCTTCACCCTTCGCGCACCTTTCACACCCACAAACATGCCATTGTCGTCACACACCACCCCACTCGGCTGGTTGGTATCAATCTCATATCTTACACCCGACACCTGAAGAAAACCGCCCCCAGTTTTAGGGAAAGTGCGGCAACCCATCTCCAGCGCATCAAGCAAAACCTGGCCACTCATTTCCACCACACAGAGCTTATTGTCGAATGGGGCGGCTGCATAAAGGTCGCCAAACAGCATCTCTCCGGCAGCAATGTCGGCGCGCATGCCGCCAGAGTTCATCAATGCCAATTCCGTCCCTTCATGCCTAGTCAATGCCAAAAAGGCATCGCAGAAGAAGTTACCCAACGGCGCGTCATAGTAATTGCCCGTATACTCTTTGCGCCACATTTTCGCCTGGCTATACCCCACCCTACGGTTGGCGACAGAGTCGAAAGCCTGCTGTATCGCCCTCAGCGTATCGCTTACGTCGTTTATGTATGACGGCATCGCTGCTGTGGGCAGCAGCTCGCTGCTCACCTCGCCGTGAGGCTTGATGACCAGGCGGCCAATATTCTTGAAGTTGCTCCCTGTCGAAGTCCATAACACTTTTCCGCCAAGGCGATTGGCCAATTGGCGGTGGGGTATCACACTGTGGGAATGGCCGTCGAGCACCACATCAATGCCTGTGGTGGCCGCCACCAATGGCGGGAGGTCGTTGTCGCCCAGATGCGACAGCAGCACTACATAGTCGGCCCCCTGCCGGCGCACCTCGTCCACACATTGTTGCACCACCGAGTCAAGCATATGAGGATAGAACGTGTATATCCACCTGCCCGCAGTGTCTTGAAAAAAAAGTGGTGTGCTGGTAGTGGCAGCCTGGGGTGTGGTCACTCCCACATAGCCCACCCTCACGCTGCCAAACTGTTGCATGGCACTGCAAGCATAAATGCTTTGGCCATCTGCTATATGTGAAAAATTGGCACAAAGCACCGCGGCCGTCAGCTCCTTCATACGTTGACGCAGTGTATCCACCCCAAAGTCAAACTCATGGTTACCCAACGTCACAAAATCATACCCCACCGCATTCATCATCCTCACCAGATACCTGCCCCGCGACACCGAGCCTAGCGGCGTGCCTGAGAGGTAGTCGCCACACGACACCACAGCCACATAAGGCGTGATAGCCCGCATCTGGTCGCGCACAGCCGACATAAGCGGGTAGCCTTCTATCGCACCATGCACATCATTCTCATAAAGTATGACTATGTCGCCACTGCCTACCGAAGATGGCTGCCCCACAACCATTGGCAGCAGCCAACATAAAGCGACAACCATGCAAAAACGCTTCATATTCATAGTTCAAAGGGGTATAAAAAAGACGTGTCACCCCAAGAGAATGGCACGTCAATAATGATAATTGCAAGCACCTAGGTGCTAGCGCACATAGTAAGTCAGACGCATATTGATGCTGGCACGTTTCTTCTTTGACGAAGTGTTGAAAGTGCCACCCCACGAGTAATCCTCGTCGGCAGAATTGGGTGCCGTGATTTGAAACACGCCCATATTGGCTGTCTGCAGACCTCCCAAGCGCGCGCCGGCACTCTTGGCAATAGTCTGTGCACGGTTGCGGGCATTGTCCGTAGCCTCGGCCAACATCTCTATCTTCAGGTCCGAGAGCTTCGTATAATAGTAGCTGAGATTGTTGTAATCGAGTTCGATACCCTTGTCAAGGAGCTCGCTGATGTTGCGCGAAATCTGTTCCACCTTGTCCACATTGCCGCTCTCGATTTTGATGGTCTGGCTAAGCCTATAGCCAGCGAAGGTGCTGTAGCCGCGCTGCGACTGGGCGTCCCAGTGGTATTCGGTCTCTTTGTTGCAGTCGATGGCCATAAAGTCCATCTCAGTGTCGTCTATACCTTTGCTCTTAAGGTATTCGCGCACAGTGTTGTTGATATCCTTAATCTCGGTGTAGCCCTGCTTCATGTCGTAGTTGAGCACACCATAGGAGAGCTGCCACACGATGAGGTCGGAGGTGAAGTCGCGCTCAGCCATACCCACCACCGAGACAGTTTTGGCATGGCCGCGGGCCTTGTTGAGATAATGGCCGCCAATCCACACGGCACCTATGATGGCCGCACTGAAGATGATGGCGACAATGACTTTGGTACGTTTCATATTTCTTACTGTAGGCATTGGGAGATAATTATTATAAGTGATGAAAAACAATTATTCTGTTCAAAAAAAGCGAAGTCATAAAGGGCTATTCAACAATCACTCAAACCATCAATGGCGGGCTATTTTTAGCCTCCACCTTTTAGCTTAATCAATAGGCCGGGAAAGCTATCTCGCGCTCTATCACCTGGTAGGCCACGTTGTTACGATAGATTGTCTGGCGCACCCAGTTGTCGTCCTCGTCATATTCAAACACATAGCTGTGCTTCCAATTCAAGTGCTCGTCATAGTTGAACGACGAGAGCTCTATCAGGTTGTCATGGTCGTCATAATAGTAGGTTGTCAGGGCCACCAGGAAGTCATCGGCATCGTAGAAACGCCACTCTATGCGGTTGCCGTGGCTGTCATACTTATAGAGATAGCGCTGCGTCAGCTCGCCGTCGCGGTCGTAAAACTCCATCTCTGTATTGTTGCCGGCGGCATCATACAGATACACACGCTTCTCTGTCATCGTGCCGTCGGGTGCGAAGCTCTGTTCCTCCACCAGGCGGTTGTTCTCATAGCGCGAGGTTTCCTTCTTGGTCATGTGCTCGCCCATAAACACGGTGCGCTCTATCCTGTTGCCATTCTTATCGTTCAGATAGGCAGTGCGGCCCGTCAGCTCCTTGGCGCGGTTATATTCGTTCCAACCCAAGGCATAGCCATGCACGTCAAAATAATACGAATACCAAGTATATTCGCCATCCTTGGTGCGATATTTGTCTTGGAAGTTGCCACGCTTGTCGAAAGTGATAGAGTCGATACACACCAGCTGACGACCACCATTGCGACCACCGTGGATGTCGTAGGTATACTCAATCACATAGACGGCATTGCCGTTGATACCCATTTCTTGGCGTGACGACTTGCGGGGCTTGTTGCCGGCAAAAGCACTTCCCACCATGAGAAGCGTCAGGGCAAAGGTAATGATTCTTGTCTTCATTATTTTTGATGATATTATTTTTCTAACCAATGTTAACGCGACTGAATTGCTTTTATTGTATTTAGGCTATATTTTTTTTATTCCTGCGGCGCATGGCTGCAAAGAACACTACCGTAATCGCCACGGTCACAACTCCTCCAAGGCAGTATCCCAGCCATCTAGGGATAAAGGAACCCAGTCCTTCGCGCTCAGCCACAAAGAGGAAGCTGCTCGTCACCATGGTCATAAACATGGCGGGCAGCAGAGTGATGATATAGGGCTTATGCTTCTGGTACAGGAAAACCGTTATTGTCCACAGTGTCACCATGGCAAGCACCTGGTTGCTCCACGCAAAATAGCGCCATATCACATCAAAGCCGGCCGGGTTGGCCAACGAGAACACCAGCAGCCCTGCCGCCAGCAAGAAGACAGGCAGCGCCACCAGCAGACGCTTGGGTATAGGCTTCTGGTCCACATGCATAAAGTCGGCCACTATCAGACGTGCCGAGCGCAGCGCCGTGTCGCCGCTAGTCACCGCAGCACTAATCACACCCAGTATGCATATAGTGGCAATCAACGGCGTAAACCATTCGTTGGCTATCACACCCACCATGGCGTTGCCGCCCAACGGCTGCCCCTCGGGGCTGATGGTCTTGGCCGCCAACACAGGGTCGTGATAAAACACCGTCGCCGCCGCCGCCCATATCAGCGCCACCACCCCCTCGGTAATCATCGCACCGTAGAAGATAGGGCGTGCCTGACGCTCGTTCACCATGCAGCGAGCCATCAAAGGGCTCTGTGTGGCGTGGAAACCGCTGATGGCCCCGCAGGCTATCGATATAAACATCATCGGGAATATGGGGTTGTGCGGCGCGTTGGGATGCTTGTTGCCCAAACCCTGCCACACCTCCGGTATCTCGGGACGGTAGATGACAAACGCCACCACTATCGCCACCGCCATCGCCAGCAGCAGCAAACCAAACACTGGGTATATCTTACCAATCAGCTTGTCTATAGGCAGCAGCGTGGCCACCAGATAGTAGGCAAAGATAATGCCCACCCAGATAAAGATATTCCACTCAGGAGTGAAATTGTTGTTCAACAGCACCGCAGGCGTATTCACAAACACCGCACCCACCAATATCATCAGCAGCACCGTAAAGCCGCGCATCAGCTGCTTCATGCCGTTGCCCAAATACCGGCCGTGTATCTCAGGCAGCGACGCCCCGTCCTGCCGCAGGCTGATAAAACCCGCAACAAAGTCGTGCACAGCCCCGGCAAAAATGCTGCCCAGCACAATCCACAAGAACGACGCCGTGCCAAACTGCGCGCCCATAATCGCGCCGCAGATAGGCCCCACGCCCGCTATGTTCAAAAATTGGATTAAGAAGATGCGCCACGGCTTCATCGGCACATAATCCACCCCGTCGGGGTGCTCCACTGCAGGAGTGATCCTCTTTGGGTCCACCTCCACCACGCGCTCCACCACCTTCGAATATATCAGGTAGCCAAGCACTAACAGCACTAATGCTATAATGAATGATACCATAACAAACACTATTTTTCGGGGTGCAAAATTACAACTTTTTTCTGAATCCAAAAAAGTTTATTATCTTTGCATTTTATAACATTTAAAAACTCACACCTATGAAGAAGGCCTTTTCAATTGCACTACTGACAGTTATCCTAGCCGCCTCCGCCACGGCCCAAGAGAGCAACAGCCATTTCACCTTCAACACCCGCGCCTGGACCACCAACTACTGGACCGACATCTTATTCAACATTGCACAAGGCGCCGTTGTCCACTGGGCGTGCGACGACGACCCCATTGCCGACGCCATCATCCCCGACGCCGACCTCGTCTTCCCTGTCGGCATCGCCCGTGAGGGCTTAGTAGGCCCCTACGACATTTACGGCCCCTACCACCGAGCCTTCAGCAACCCCTTCAAGCAGCTTGGCGACTATGCCATAGGCCTCGACGCCTCATGGAAACACACCGGCATCGGACTCTATGCCGGCGTCTACTACAAAAGTCAGGAACTCTGCTTCATACAGGACAACCAGACCCTCCGCGGCAACTACTTCCAGCCGCGTGCAGGCCTCATCCTGGGCAAAGGACGCAAAGCACTCGAGGTAGGTCTCTTCTACGATCAGGTGGTAAGCTGTGGCGGCACCTGGAACAACCCCAACAAAGAGATGCTGCAAAACGGTTTCGGCCTCGACTTCGCCCTCTCACTCACCAATCGCGACGGCAACCAGAAAAACCTCCTCACCTTCTCCCTGCCACTCCACAACTTCCTCAACGAAGCCTATGCCGGCGGCCTCCTACAAGGCATGAACCGCCGTGTAGGATACATCATGCTCACCCACCGCGTAGTGTTCTAACCCATAGAAGTCACCCCTTTACAGCAGGCGGGCGCAGTGCGTCCGCCTGATTTTTTAAGGCTGCCCACGCCCGATTTACTAACCACTCTGTATAAGATGCTCCGGCAATCGTAATCAACCGTCATTCCACTTCCCTCCTCCCTCCCCCCACCCTACCTCCTCCCTTCGCCTCAATAAGCGAAGGCACAACGAAGGCACGACGAAGGCATAGCGAGCGCTATAAGCCGTGCGTCAATGTCCTTCCGCTATAATTGATCCACATGTCGAAAAAGAAATCAAAACAGCCATCACCCACAAGAAAAAGCCGCCCAAAAACGCCCCAAACCGCCTTAATTTTTTTAGAAATTGAAAAAAAAATGTAATTTTGCACTTCAAATAAAAAGAAAACAAAACTCTTTTTGAGCCATACAGAAAAAAGTGAAACCCACGTAAATCGCAGGTTTCCAGAAATCTTCGGCTTATAGCCTTATTGTGAAAAGCTTAAAAAGATGTTGCAAAGATAATAATAATTATTGAAATAACTGCTCTATGAGTCAAAAAATTTTAGGCATCGACCTTGGCACTAACTCTTTAGGCATTGCATTAAGAGACCCCGACTTGGGAGGGAACATCTCTGAACAACTAGAATACTACACCTCTATCATCTTTCAAGCAGGGGTTGGAACAGGAAAAAGCGGAGAATTCTCTTTCGCTGCCGAAAGGAGGAAATATCGTTCTACCCGAAGACTATATCAGGCACGAAAATATAGAATCTGGGCTACCCTAGAGCTTCTCATTGAGCACAATTGCTGTCCTTTGACCATCGATGAGCTTGACCGCTGGCGCAAATATGATAAAACCAAAGGATTAAAACGGCAATATCCGACTGATGCTACAATATTTGAGCAATGGGTTCGGCTGGACTTTAACAATGATGGCATACCCGAATATTCAAGTCCTTATGCGCTTCGAGCCGAACTAATGGAAAGGCCTCTTGACTGGGGGAACCAAACCGACCGTTACAAATTTGGCCGTGCAATGTACCATATTGCCCAACGAAGAGGTTTTAAAAGCAGCAAAGGGGAAACGCTTAAAGATGCTAAGGAAGGCGAGGACCTCTCTTCTATTGACATAAACACTGCCATGAAAAAATCGGAAGAGAAAAAATCCAGAGACCTTACTACATACATGCAAACACACAATCTTGAAACAGTAGGCTGTGCCTATGCCCTATTGGAAAAAGAAGGCATACGTATTAGAAACAGTGAATACCAAGCCGTACAGTCACAATACATTGATGAGGTGGATAAAATATGCAAGTATCAACATGTAGACATTATTGACCCTGAGCTACACCACAGGTTGATAAGCACTAAAAAGAATGAAGGTACTATTTTTTACCGCCGACCTCTTCGGTCCCAAAAGAGCCTAGTAGGCAAATGCACACTAGAACCAAGCAAACGCCGATGCCCTGTGAGCCATCCCGACTTTGAAGAATTTCGGGCTCTCTCATATCAATAACATTAAATTCCGTTTTGAATCTAACAGCCCTTGGCAATCTCTATCCGAAAATGTACGTGCCGAACTATTTGAAGAATGCTTCACCCGCACCAAAACCACATTTAAATTTGAAGATATTCGCAAATGGCTTGAAAAGAAATATCCTGGCCACAGTTTCGATTACAGCAACCGCACCATTAATTATCACGACCACACCACCGTGGCTGGCTGTTCCATAATCAGCCGACTAAAGAAAATAATAGGTGACGACTGGCAAACACGTCTCATTGAATCCGATAAGACACGAACCAATTGTAATACCGGGGAGATACATGCCATCAAATACAATTATGAAGACATTTGGCATCTAGCATACAACAGTGATGACTATGAAGGACTGTCTGAATTGGCAACAAAAAAAATGGCATTAACCCCGAAACAGGCAGGAGAACTGATAAAGCTATGGAGTGCAATACAAGATGGCTACACATCCCTGAGCTTAAAGGCAATCCGCAATATCCTTCCCTTTTTGCGCGAGGGTATGATTTACAGCAAAGCGGTAGCTTACGCCAAGATTCCTGACATTATTGGGAATGAACGTTGGAGCAACAAACAGAATGAACTATTGAATGAACTGGAAAGCCTCACAGAAAAAAACGAATACGACCGTCGCATCATCGGCATCGCCAACACACTGATTGCTAACTATAAATCTAAATCATTAAACGACCAGCAAGGCTATCGCAATACGAACTACAAACTTGACCAAAGCGATCGGAAAGAAATACACCGCTGCATACTTGACACGCTGAGCGAGAAGCGTTGGAATCAGCTGAGTGAAAATGAACAAAAGAAAATTCAAAAAGATGTAGAAGAATTGTACCAGAACTTTTTTGCCTCTTCTAAGGGTGATTATTACGACCTACCTCGACAAAGCGACATTCTGAAGGAACATTTGGCAACAACATTCCCCGACATTCCTGAGAAACAATGGGAAAGGCTCTATCACCACTCACAGATTAGCATCTTTCCTCAGCAGAAGCCACAAATAATTGAAGCGAATGACAGAATCATGTCTGTGCCACAATTAGGCACCCCCGACATCGGTTCAATAAAAAATCCCGTTGCACTGCGAGCTCTCCACGTACTCAGGCGTACAATCAACCAGCTACTCTTGAACGGTATGATTGACAACGAAGACACTCGCATCGTCATCGAAACAGCTCGTGAACTGAACGATGCCAACTGGCGAAAGGCCATTGAACGTTACCAGAAAGAACGCAACAAGGAAAACGATGCCATCATCGAAATCATCAAGGAGTTTCGCCCAAACTATTCTCAAGAAGACATAGAAAAAGGACGTTTACTCTTCGAACAAATTGAGACCGGCAATAGCGATGACGAAAAGCTGAACACGATCGCACACACTTCACGCAACGAGAAAGAAAAGGCAGCACGGTTTGCCATTGACATGCAAAAATATAAGCTTTGGAAGGAACAGAAATTCAGGTGTCTGTATACAGGCAAACAAATCAGCCTTTCCGACCTATTTGATGATAACAAAGTTGATATCGAACACACCATCCCTCGAAGCTTATCCTTCGACAACTCATTGAAGAATCGAACTGTTTGCAATGCACACTACAACCGATTCACCAAACAAAACCGAATCCCCTCGGAACTATCCGAATACAACGACATAATAGACCGCATCAAACCATGGGAAGAAAAGGTGGCTCATATAAAAAATCAGATAGAGCTTTGGAAAGGAAATGCAAAAATCGCACCAACCATTGAGCGCAAAAACGAATGCCTACAACAGAGACACATGTGGGAGCTTGAACTTGACTATTGGAAAGCCAAAGTATCTACATTCAGGATTCAGAAAGATGAATTAGACCTTGGTTTTCGCAATAGTCAACTGGTCGACACTCGCATTATCACTAAATATGCTTTTCACTATCTTAAATCCGTTTTTTCTCGTGTAGACGTTCAAAAGGGCAACGTCACCTCCGACTTCAGGAAAATCCTAGGCGTACAGAGCGTTGACGAAAAGAAAGATCGCGACAAACATTCACACCACGCCATCGATGCCACCATACTCACAATGATACCCACCGCAGCCAAACGCGACAGGATGATTGAACTCTTCTATCATATTCAGGAAGCCTGCGATGAAGAGAAGGCAGCATATCAATTGAAACTAGATAATGAGATAAAAAGCTGCAACATTGGGCCTATTGGCAACTTAGTGAGTACCATTGAACAGAACATACTAGTCAATCATATCACAAAAGACCAAACACTAAGCCCCGCCAAAAAAAGAAGACATGCTAAATCCAAAAACAAAGGAGAAAAGCAGATGTGGATGCAAGGCGACTCCATTCGTGGAAGCCTGCATCAAGACACCTTCTATGGTGCCATAGTCGACAACGACAATAACAAACGTATGGTTGTTCGCAAACCTTTGAAATTGCTAAAGGAAAACGACCTAGAATCCATTGTAGACACCGCGCTACGTAATGCTATCGAAACTCAAGTGCATCAGTTCATGGCAGAGCAGAACATAACCTTTGCAAAGGCTATTGAACGACCCATTTATATGACCAACCGAAAGGGCGAACCCATCTGTCATACCAAGAACGGAAAACCGATATCACCCATCAGGCATGTCAGATGCTTCGCAAAAGCAGGAAGAGGCGAATTAAAATATGACACCGTACTGAAAATCAAACAGCAAACATACCTTTCAAAAAAAGACTATAAAAATACATATTACGCTCAAAACGACGACAACTATCTTTGCTTACTATATGAAGGTATCGCCAAAGGGAAACACTCTAAAGAATTTAGGTTGATTAATTATTTTGACATTGCACAATTAGGCCTAACCAATACTGATGCCATGTTCAATGAACCTGAATTTGCTTACTTTAAGGGTAACCCAAACATGCCTCTAAAGGCTATTATCAAGAAAGGTTTTCGAGTGCTATTATACGTTAATCATCCTGACGAAGTAAGAGAAATGGATAGCGATAAACTAAGTGAACGGCTATACATCGTAAACAAATTCAATCTAATATCATCTATTTATGTCTATTTACAACATCATCTAGACTCACGAAAGGAAACAGACATCGATTCTTCTGAGAAGGGAACTGCTTTCTCATCTTCAAGGAGAATGGCTTATATAAAGTGTACACCTGCTAATTTTAAAGCATTAATCGAGCATATTGACTTTGAGATTGACCCACTTGGAAACATACATTTCTTATAATTATAATTATGATTAAGCGCACACTCTGTTTCTCCAACCCTGCCTACCTCTCCATGAAGAATAGGCAGCTGGTGGCTCAGCTGGAAAAGCAAGGCGACCAACCCCCACGGACAGCCACTGTCCCAATTGAGGATATCGGCATCGTGGTGCTCGACTGCCAACAGATTACCATCACCCACGGGCTTATGGCTGCCCTTCTCGACAACAACGCCTCTGTTATCACCTGCGACGAGAAGCACATGCCCGTGGGGCTTATGCTACCACTCGAAGGACACACCGTGCAAAGCGAACGCTTCCAAGACCAACTATCCTCCTCCCTGCCCTTACGCAAACAGCTATGGCAGCAAACGGTGCAGCAGAAAATACTCAATCAGGCCGCCCTGCTGCGCGAGCTCCACAACATCGAAACAGGCAACATGACCCAATGGGCTGCCGACGTGCATTCTGGCGACAGCACCAACCTGGAAGGCCGTGCAGCCGCATTCTATTGGAGCCACCTGCTCCCCGACATCGATAACTTTACACGCGACCGCGACGGCGACTATCCCAACAGCCTCTTCAACTACTGCTACGCCATTCTCCGGGCCGTCATAGCCCGCGCCCTCGTCAGTAGCGGCCTCCTCCCCACCCTAGGCATTCATCACCACAACCGCTACAACGCCTACTGCCTTGCCGACGACATCATGGAGCCCTACCGCCCCTATGCCGACCGCCTCGTCATCCGAACCATGCACAAATACCCCGGCATCGAGGAACTGAACACCGACCTCAAACGCGCCCTCCTCACCATCCCCACCCTCGAAGTGCGCATCAACGGCCAGCGCAGCCCCCTCATGGTGGCTGCCAGCCAAACCACAGCCTCATTGGCACGCTGCTTTGCTGGCGAAAGTCGCAAACTCACCTACCCCGAAATGTGATGGACCGTTTCTCCGAATACCGCATCATGTGGCTGCTAGTATTCTTCGACCTACCCACCGACACCAAGAAAGAACGCAAGGCCGCTTCCGACTTTCGCAAAAACCTGCTAGCCGATGGGTTCACCATGTTCCAATTCTCCATCTACGTACGCCACTGCGCCAGCCGCGAAAACGCCAACGTACACCTACACCGAGTACGTGCCATGCTGCCTCAATATGGGCAAGTAGGTTGTCTCACCATCACCGACAAACAATTTGCCGACATCGAACTATACATCTGCAAAAAGGAAGTACAACCCAACGCACCCGGACAACAATTAGAACTATTCTGATATCATTTACTAAAGATTGACAAGCAAGATAAAGCCAAGAAACACCCCTAGCACAATATTCACTATTCATTTGGTATCTGCCTATTCGCTGTTTATTACCCGAATTATCATCGCAGAACAAGTGTCTGTCAAATAGCAAAACAATTGACATTCAATAAAGTAAAATAGCAAAAACAAAGAAGGTAGGATGTGGTTTTTGAAGACAACGAACTGTCAAACCATAGTCATATATAGAAATAGAAAAAACGCCCATAGAAACAAAAAATCCCGCCCCTTAGAGCGGGATTTTTTTAGTCTTTGACACATCTTGAAACACTGTGTCTCTTATCGTTACTAACATTGTGATGTCAAAGAGCTATTATCGTGTTTCCTTTTTAAGCAATTCACAACGGGTGGGTTCGTGCAACATTTTACCTTTTGATGTCAAAGAGCTATTATCGTGTTTCCTTTTTAAGCAATTCACAACTCAAGCTGATGACTCTTTAAAAAGTGCGGAGATGTCAAAGAGCTATTATCGTGTTTCCTTTTTAAGCAATTCACAACCAAAAGAAAAAACAACAAAAGACAAGTTACGATGTCAAAGAGCTATTATCGGGGCAAATTGAAAAGTGATGTGATGGAGTACTAAAAAATGTTCAGATCCGTTAAAGTAAAAAAAACCGGAAATGGACAACAAGATAATGCAACAGATATTGGGTATACTGATACCCGAAGAGATATTAGAGGACTTTG